>NZ_JAUZUV010000007.1:0-138445 GCF_031844265.1 Acinetobacter sp. RG5
TTGATAGTCTTGATCCGGAACATAGTCTGTTTTTGGCTCCAGAAGTTGAAAACTATAAGAAACGCTATGGTGCCAATTTTGGTGCCAATCTGAAAGCCGGCAATTTGTCTGGTCCTTATGAAATGCATGCGCAATATCAACAGCGATTGCACCAGTTCTACACCTACATGTTGAATGAGCTGAAAAAACCGCAGAATCTGAATCAGCCAAATGTTTATATCGAAACGGATCGTGAAAAAGCACCGTTCTTTAAAACTGAAGCTGAACAGCGCGCGCACTGGTCAAAAATGCTGGTGTCTCAGCTGATCAATCTGACCATCAGTAAAGAAGAGGAATTGGCCAAGCAGAAAGCGCTGAAAGCCAATCCGGAATTGGCCAATGGACAAGACCTCACGGGTCCTGAAGATCTGACGCCTGCGCAAACCTTAACCAAGCGTTATACCCGTCAGCTGGAACGTCTCAGCCGCATCAAGAGCGATGATGTGCTTGACAAGACACTGAACGCGATGATGCTGACTTATGATCCGCACAGTAATTACTTCCCGCCTGTCGATGCGATGGAGCTGAATCGCCAGACGACTTTACAGCTGGAAGGCGTCGGCGTATCGATTCGTCCGGAACGTGGTAATGAAGATTACACCAAGATTGAAACCATCGTTGAAGGTGGTCCGGCCAGCAAATCTGGTCAGGTGAAATCAGGTGATCGTATCATTGGTGTGGCCCAAGACGGCGAACAGATGGTCGATGTCATTGGCTGGCCAAGTAATGAAATTGTCGGTCTGATTCGTGGTAAACGTGGCACGAAAGTCACTTTACGCTTACTCGGTGCGGGTGCTGCCATGGGGCAGGCACGTAATGTGACTATTACCCGTGACGTGATTCAGGAAGAAGATGCTGGTGTACGTACACGTGTAGTCGACATTCAACGTGACGGTAAAAAATATCAATATGGTGTGATCGAAATTCCGTCGTTCTACCTGAACTATCGCGCACGCCGTGCCGGTACCGATTATCGTTCGGTGTCTGAAGATACCAACAAAGCCTTGAAAGAGCTGGCAGCGAAGAATGTTGCCGGAATTATTGTCGATTTGCGGAATAACCCGGGCGGTTCACTGGAAGAAGTGGCACGTATGTTGGGGCAGGTAATCAAGTCTGGTCCAGTGGTACAGATCCGTGATGGCAATGGCAATGTCAGCGTCTTTGAGGATGATGATGGCGGCGCACAAACCTATGCAGGTCCACTGGCAGTGATGGTGAATCTTGCCTCTGCATCGGCCAGTGAAATTTACTCTGCTGCGATTCAGGATTATGAACGCGGGATTGTGATTGGCAGTACTACCACCGGTAAAGGTACAGCACAAGTACAATTGGATAGTCTGGCACATGGTCAGGCGACATTGACGCAGCGTAAATTCTACCGTGTGACCGGTGGCAGTACCCAGAATAAAGGGGTCGTTCCGGACATTAAACTGGTCGATATTTATAACGAGGAGTTTGGTGAGCGTAAGGCCAAAAATGCCCTGCAGTGGGATACTATTCCAACGGCACCATTTAAACGCGAAGGTGCAGTACAGAAATACGTTCCTGAATTGGCTAAACTTTCTCAGCAACGGGTCACACTGGATTCTCAGTTCAAGTATTTAGAACAGCGTAAAGCCGTGATGAAGAAAGCTGAAGAAGAGAAACGTCAGGTACTGGACTTGCAACAGCGTAAAGCTGAGTTGATTGCCATGGAGCAAAAAACGCTGGACGCAGAAAACACTCGTCGTGCTGCAACAGGTCTGAAACCTTATCCAAACTGGGAAAGTTATCAGGCTTCACTGGATGCCTTGATTGAAACACGTGCCAAGATGAAGGCCAAAGAACGTCCGGCTCTGCCTGAAGAAGAAGCGTTTGTAATTGAAGCGGCAAATGTGTTACTGGACTATGCCAAATTACAGGCAAAACCCTAAGTTTTAGCCTCATTGATCGTTGATAAAAATAGCCTGTTTCGACAGGCTATTTTTTTATTTTGTAAATCTGCACAAAAATCCAAATAAAATTTTGCTATGAAGTGCCATCTGTCTAAATAAAAAGAAAAAAATTGTGATGGTGATCGAATAAATGAGCTAAAAAAATGAAGCTAAATATTTGCTTAAATTTGAAACACTTCTAATATATAAGTTGTATTTTATTTTTCTGTTGAGTTTTATTTTTGGGGCAATTCTCAACTTCAAAAGAAAGAAATATAAATTCTAAATTTTAGTTAAGACTGATGTTGTTGCAGACCAATTGGCTTGCATGGATAGTCAGTCTTGAGATTTTACTGAGTTCAAATTTGATCGGGTGAAAATGGAAATATCAGTGCAGAGAATAATAAAAATGATCACCGATGGGGAACATTTTATATGATTGATATTCAGCATGATATTGGTCTGTTCATCGGGTCCGTTCTTTCTGCATTGGTTGCTTGCTATCTCATCGCACGGATTAAAAAATTTGCTTCAGGCGCTTCACAGCCAAACTTTAAAACCTTCAATTTAATGCTAACCGCCATGCTATTGGGCCTATTCATCTGGTTGATCCATTTTATCGGGCTGACAGCAGATTTTGTGCTGAATAAATACGAGATGAATTTGGGCTTGATGCTCCTGTCTGTTCTGGTGATATGTATTGCCGCTATGTTTACCCTCTGGTTAAGTGCCAGAAGTACTTGGTCATTTTTCCGGGCAGTTCTCGTATTAGGTGTGATCGCACTCGGCATCTTTGGCATGCACTCTATTAGCATGATGTCATTCAATTTTACTGCCGCCCATATGCAACAGTTACCGGAATTAGTTCAGGCACATGATCAGCTATTTCTGGCCGTGGTACTTATGAGTGGATTGCTCCTGGTAACGCTGATTTGTATCATCGTGTCCGAACTGCGTGTGGGATTACGCAACCGTCAGCTTGCATGGGCCAATCAACAAATTGAAAATCAGACAATTCAGGACAATCTGACCAAATTGCCTAACCGTTTGTATCTGGCTGAATATGCAAGTCTGCTGTTTTCAGGTCAGTCCGAACAGCAGCATGAAATAGCCTTTTTATACATTGATCTGGACCGTTTTAAGGCGGTCAATGATGTGTTTGGTCATCTGGTCGGCGATCAGTTGCTGATTCAGTTGACCACGCGGATTCATCTGTTATTAGGTCATCATTCCAAGCTGCTCAGAATCGGTGGCGATGAATTTCTGCTGGTACTGGAAAATACCTCAGTCGCCAAAGCTGCAAAAATGTCAGAACAGATTCTTGAGCTGATTCAGGAAAGTTTCTTGATTGAAGGCAAGAGTATTCATATCTCGGGCAGTATTGGCATTGCTATGTATCCGGAGCACGGCAAGAATTTACAGGATCTGCTGGTCAATGCCGATGCCGCCATGCTGAGTTCCAAGTATCAGGGACGCAATACCTATTCAGTCTTTAATTATTCTACCGACCAGGATGAAAGCAAAAGCCAAAGCACCCTGATTAATGACCTATATAAAGCCGTGGAAGAGCAGCAGTTTGTGCTGTTTTATCAGCCCAAGTTTCGAACCAAAGATCGTAGCTTGTGTGGGGTAGAGGTATTAACTCGTTGGAACCATCCCCAGTTGGGGCTGCTCGGCCCGAATTTGTTTATCAATGCAGCTGAAAAAACCGGACTGATTATTCAAATGGGCTATTGGGCATTGGAACTGGCCTGTCAGCAAATTCAAAAATGGCAAGATACACATACCGAATTTTTCCCTGTTGCGGTTAATTTGTCTGCGGTACAATTTGAGCATAAGCATCTATTTAGTACTTTAGAGAAATTATTTGCACAATATAAAATCAGTCCTCAGCATTTAATGATCGAGATTACTGAATCGACTGCCATGCATCATATTGATGTGAGTATGCGCAGCTTTAAGCGTTTAAGACAAATGGGCATCCGTCTAGCCATTGATGATTTTGGTACAGGGCATTCAAGCTTTCTCTATTTAAAGAATTTCGCCGTAGATGAATTAAAAATTGACCGTGAATTTATCAAAAATCTGGCAGTCGGCTCCAAAGAAGAAATGATTCTGGAAAGCATTATTCAGCTGGCCATGAAACTGGGCTTGGTGGTAACCGCCGAAGGTGTTGAAACAGAAGCGCAAGCGGAAATTTTAACCCGGCTCGGTTGTGAACAGTTACAAGGCTTTTTACTGGGCTTGCCGGTAGATGAACAACGACTAGAAAGTTTACAATTTCATTAATAACGCTCTAATTGATTGAGCGTCAGGATAGACGACATGGCTCACGGAACACCACACTGAAACTCTGCTACAATATCGCCAATTTTTTCATATTGATCGAATTTGATCTCGAATGCTGTGCATTGAGCAGTAGGTATATTTCATGAGCTTTAAGCAAGAACTGGCGGCACAAGTCGCCCAGCGACGTACGTTCGCTATTATTTCCCACCCCGATGCCGGTAAAACCACCATGACAGAAAAATTGCTGTTATGGGGTCAGGCCATTCAGGTGGCCGGGATGGTAAAAAGCCGTAAATCTGACCGGGCCGCAACATCGGACTGGATGGAAATGGAAAAAGAGCGTGGTATTTCGATTACCACCTCAGTGATGCAATTTCCTTTTAAAGACAAGATGATTAATCTTCTGGACACTCCGGGACATGAAGACTTCTCGGAAGATACCTACCGTACCTTAACTGCGGTAGACTCTGCGCTGATGGTGATTGATGGTGCAAAAGGTGTCGAAGACCGTACCATTAAACTGATGGAAGTGTGTCGGATGCGCGATACACCGATCATTTCATTCGTCAACAAAATGGACCGTGAAATCCGTGAGCCACTCGAGCTTCTGGATGAAATCGAAAACGTTCTGAAAATTAAATGTGTCCCGATCACTTGGCCACTCGGTACAGGCCGTGATTTTGCCGGTGTATTTAATTTAATCGAAGAAAAATTCTACGTGTATAAAGCCGGTTTCGGTTCAGTGATTACTGAGATCGAAGTGCGTGATGGTTATGACTATCCTGATCTTCGTGAGAAAGTCGGTGAGCTGGCTTGGGCGGCATTTGAAGAATCGCTGGAACTGGTACAAATGGCCAATGAGCCTTTAGACCGTGAAGAATTCCTGGCCGGTCGTCAAACGCCTGTTCTATTCGGTACAGCCTTGGGTAACTTTGGTGTCGACCATGTTCTGGATGCCTTCAGTCAATATGCGCCATCTCCTAAAGCCCATCCGACTCAAGATCGTGTTGTAGAAGCAGATGAAGAAGGCTTCACCGGTTTTGTCTTTAAAATTCAGGCCAATATGGATCCGAAACACCGTGACCGTATTGCCTTCATGCGAATCTGTTCAGGAAAGTATGAAAAAGGCTTGAAGATGAAGCATGTACGTCTGGATAAAGATGTGCGTATCAGCGATGCCTTAACTTTCTTGGCTGGCGATCGTCAGCATCTTGAAGAAGCCTGGCCGGGTGATATTATTGGTCTACATAACCATGGCACCATCCAGATCGGTGATACATTTACCTCGGGTGAGAAACTTCAGTTCACCGGTATTCCTCACTTTGCGCCTGAAATGTTCCGTCGTGTCCGCTTGAAAGATCCACTAAAATCCAAGCAATTGCAAAAAGGTCTGAAAGAGCTGTCTGAAGAAGGGGCGACTCAGGTATTCATGCCGCAGAATAACAACGACCTGATCGTGGGTGCGGTGGGTGTGCTACAGTTTGAAGTGGTGGCTTACCGTCTGAAAGAAGAATACAAAGTTGATTGTGTTTACGAACCGGTCAGCATCAACACAGTACGTTGGGTGTCTTGCGATGACGAGAAGAAATTCAACGAATTCAAGAAAAAAGCTCATGACCAGTTGTCTGTCGATGGTGGTGGTCATTTGACATATCTTGCACCAAGCCGCGTGAATTTGCAGCTGATGCAAGAACGTTATCCGGACATCGTGTTCCACAATACGCGTGAACACTAAACTTTAACGTTCCGCAGCTAAAGTTTAAAAATATCAAACAGCTTCTCCGGAAGCTGTTTTATTTTATGCTACATTTAAGCAATTAATAACTCGATAGATATAGCAAAGAGAATGAAGCTCAGCAAGGAAGTCGTCCTCGGTTCTGTGATTGGTTTAAGTCTTGTCCTGAGTGGCTGTGATCAAAGCGAAAAAGAGCCTGTTAATACTCCGGAAAATGAGAAAATCACCGCAGCTCAGCAGACCGCAGATGTTTTGCCTTATCTGAATATTCAAGAGCAGCCGGCCAAGATTGCCTTGCCATTTTGTGAAAATAAAAACTGTATCAATCTGGATATTCAGACCTTGCATACGGTTGATCCATGGATGAACCAATGGATTGAAAAGCAGCAGGCCAAAGTGATCCAGGATCAAATCGGCTTGAAACAGGACATGAATTTACAGCAGGCGATCAATGCCTATGTAAAAAAATCGGATGCCTGGCAGGCGCAGCTCAATTTGAACAAGGCTTATGAACTGTCGCTATATACCCGTATTCCTTACCAGCGCAATCAATATGTATTGATGCAGATCGGGGTCGATACCAAACAGGAAAATGTCAGCGTGCATGAGCGCTATTATTTTTTTGTGGCTGATCGCCACCAGCAGAAAATGCTGACCCCACTGGATATTATCGATCCTAAGCAACAGTTATTAATGGATCAGATTATTCAGCAAGCCTATGAGACATGGCTCAAAGAAAATGATCAGCAAGTGCAGCAGAAAGCGCCGAAAAAACTGTATTGGGGACAAGCTGACTGGTTTTTTGATCAGGAAGGTATTGGTCTGCATTTTCGCAGCCATGAAATTAGCAAAGACGCCAAACAACTGGATATTTATTTAACAAAACAACAAACACAACAGGTCTTGAAAGCTGATATCTATCAGCATATGTTTTAAAGCTCATGATCCTGCAAGATTACAGGTTCCAAAAAGGTGAATGAATGCCAAAATACAAGAATATCTTTTGTCTATCCATACTGGCGTCAGCGATCTTGCTGAGTGCCTGTCAGCCAAAGAGTAATGAGCCGGAAGAATCAAGTACTTCCGAAGTGGTACAAGCCGAAGCTGAAGCACTTAAACTCAACGGCGATACCGAAAAGCTCAAGCTGGCGATTCCAGAATGTGAAGACAAAAGCTGTCCGGAAATCTCGATCGAACGTCTGAACAGTAATCAGAGCTTTATTGATGAATGGATCGACCAGCAGATTCTGCAACAGTTGAAAAATATCCTGTCTCTTGATGCGATTGAACCGGCAAAAGTGAGCGCTGCCAGCGAAGCAGACGTTGCCGCCTCTGAACCCAAAGCTGCTTTAGCAACAGTGGTGACACCAAAACAGCAGCTTGAGCAGCAAACTCAACCTTATATGCAGACTTTCTTGAATCTGGATAAAGAGCTCAAGGCCCTGAGTGCCAGTCATAGTATTAGCCTGATGATTAAGCCCAAGATTCTGCATTCGGGTGATCCTCTAGCGACAGTAGTTTTGAACAGCAGTTATTATCTGGGAGGCGCACACGGGGCATCTGCACAGACTTATTATAATTTTGATCTGGAACAGAAAAAGCTGATCAAGCTGGATGACATTATTGCGGTCAAACAGAAAGCCCAACTGGAAGCGCGTGCTTATGATGCGTTTAAAACCTGGGTGGTAGAGTCCAAGCTGGCCAAAGATGTCGCCGAATATGAACAGGCCTGGAAGTTCAAGCTTACCGATAACTTCTATCTGGGCAAAGACGGCTTGATATTGCAATATGCCGAATATGAAATTGGGCCATATGTTGTTGGCTTGCCACGTCTGATGATTCCTTATGAGCAGTTACAAGGTGTGCTGAAACCCGAATATCTGCCTCAAACTGAAAAAGCTGCCTCCGAGGCACAGCCAGCATCTGCTGCAAAAGCCAAATGACCTTAAAACTGTTTGATACGCATACCCATTTTGATGTTCCCGATTTTGATCCTGATCGGGAACAGTTGGCCTATACGGCCAAAGCGGTAGGTGTCGATCATCTGGTTTTAATTGGTTTTTTGCAAAACCGTTTTCAAGATTTGTTAAGGACCCATCACTTCATCAATGATCTGGAAAATGCCGCGCAAAGCCATTTGGCACCCGGCTTGCATCCGTTTTATATTGAACAGCATCAGGCTGAACATCTATACGATTTGGAACGGCTGCTCAAAACTGAACCATGCATTGCCATTGGCGAAATCGGTCTGGATACCTTTTTAAAACAGCACAAACAGGCGGAAATTTTTCAGAAGCAAAAAGATTTTTTTGCTGCACAGCTTGAACTGGCACAGCAATTTGATAAGCCGGTTTTGCTGCATATCCGCAAATCGCATGCGGAGGTTTTGCAGATTTTAAAACAGCAGCAGTTTAAACAGGGCGGCATTGCGCATGCCTTTGGTGGTGGGATTGAGGAAGCCAAGGCTTTTATCAAGCTGGGATTCAAACTGGGCATCACCGGGCAAATCACCAATCTAAATGCCAAAAAATTGCATCAAGTGGTGCAGTATGTCGGACCAGAACATTTGGTATTGGAAACTGACTGTCCGGATATGACGCCACTCTGTTGTCAAAGCTCGACCGAGCAACGTACCCGAAATACACCTGCAAATTTACCTTATGTGCTGCAAGGACTGGCAAAGAGCCTGCATATGCACAAAGAGGAACTGGCTGAACAGCTCTGGCAAAATACTCATCAGGCCCTGCATCTGACCATTTAAGTTAATACTCTTAACTCAGTCTTAAATTCCCAGTTCATCATAAATCGAAAAAAAGGTGCATTATGCAATTTCTAAAATGCTTCAGACTTGGCATCATGCCATATACATTCTTTTAGGTGAGATTCACATGGCACAAGGACTTTTGGCGGGTAAGCGCTTCTTGATCGCGGGCATTGCGAGTAAATTATCGATTGCTTTTGGTATTGCTCAAGCATTGCATCGTGAAGGTGCTGAATTGGCTTTTACTTATCCAAATGAAAAGCTGAAAAAGCGGGTAGATGACTTTGCTGAACAGTTTGGTTCGAAACTGGTTTTTCCTTGTGATGTGGCAGTCGATGCTGAAATTGACCATGCATTTGCCGAACTGGCTAAACACTGGGATGGTCTGGACGGCGTAGTGCATTCTATCGGTTTTGCACCGGCACATACGCTAGATGGTGACTTCACCGAGATCACGGATCGTGAAGGCTTTAATATTGCACATGACATCAGTGCTTATAGCTTTATTGCAATGGCACGTGCGGCAAAACCTTTGCTGCAAGTCCGTCAAGGCTGTTTGCTGACATTGACCTATCAAGGTTCTGAGCGTGTAATGCCAAACTATAACGTGATGGGTATGGCCAAAGCCTCTTTAGAAGCAGGCGTACGTTATTTGGCGTCTAGCTTGGGTCAGGAAGGTATTCGTGTGAACGCGATCTCTGCGGGTCCAATCCGTACCTTGGCAGCTTCAGGTATTAAATCATTCCGTAAAATGCTTGACCTGAATGAGAAAGTTGCACCACTGAAACGTAATGTGACGATTGAAGATGTCGGTAATGCCGCATTATTCCTGTGCTCGCCATGGGCTAACGGAATTACCGGTGAAATCCTGTATGTCGATGCCGGTTTCAATACGGTAGGTATGAGCGCTGATTTGATGGCGGATGCGGAATAAGTCCTATAAATCCTCTCTCCCTCAGGGAGAGAGTTAGAGAGAGGGGAATGACTTCTTTCTCTGAGTGAGGAAATGATTAAAATCCCCCTCATTCCCCCTTTGATAAAGGGGGAGGCCACTCAAGGCAATAAAAAAGACCGCATAAGCGGTCTTTTTTAGATTTGAAGAACAGCGATTAAGCTTGACCATCCACAGCAGCAGCTTGCGCACGTTGCATATTGGCTTCAAATTCAGCATCAAAGTTGATTGGAGTCAATAGCAATTGTGGGAAGCTGCCTTTAGTCACCATATCATTCACTGCTTCACGTAGGAAAGGGAACAGGATGTTCGGGCAGTATGCACCTAGGATGTATGGAAGACGCTCTTCTTCAACGCCATCTACCAGGAAAATACCGGCTTGAGTCACATCAACGATAAACGCGGTATCACCTTCGTTGGTCGCTTGAACCACGACTTTCAAAGCTACTTCAAAATGAGTTTCATCAATTTTTTCTGCAGAAGAAGAAAGATTGATGTTTAACTCAGGTTGCCATTGCTTGGTAAAAACTTGCGCCCCAGGAACTTCAAAAGAAATATCTTTGGTATAAATACGCTCTAATGCCAATTGTGGTTGAGCTTGTTGTTCTTCACTCATTTTTTGATCCTTAATATGAAGTGATAATTTTAGTAAGGTTAAGCCAGCAATTCATCAAGTTTGCCTTCACGCTCTAAAGCATAAAGTTGGTCAAAACCACCGATGAACTGATCATTAATAAAAATTTGTGGCACGGTACGGTGATTGGTACGCTGCATCAATTCAAGACGTACTTCAGGCGCTTCTTGAGACAAGTTAATCTCTTTATATGCCACACCCTTACGTTCCAGTAGCTGTTTTGCACGCACGCAATAAGGACACACTGTCGTCGAGTAAATAGTAACTTCAGCCATGATCAATCTCCTGTTCGTGGATTATTTGCTTTTCACCAAAGGTAAACCTTGAGCTTTCCAGTTGCTGACGCCGCCATCAAGACGGTAGGCATCGGCATGACCAACCTGCTGTAATGCAGTACCAGCCACCTGTCCAAGGTTACAAATGAACACCAAAGGGCGATCAGATGCTTTCAGCTCTTCAACATGTTTTGTAATCTGGCTATATGGAATATTACGGCTGCCGCTGATATGACCTTCACGGAAGTCTTTGGCATCACGTAGATCAACCAGCATGGCATTTTTTGCTTTGACTAAAATTCCCAGCGATTGCGGAGAAATTTTGCGACCGTTACGTTGACCTTCGATAATGAAGAACAAAACCACTAATACCGCGAGTGTTCCAAATAAGAAGGGGTGATTCCCCATAAACTCGAACCAACGTTCCACAATTCACCTAATTACAATTTTAAAATTGCCAAGAGTATAGCTCATAAATATGGTGATCAAAATCACCGCTTCAAGGGCCAAGGGTTAAGAAAATTAATTTTTTTGCTGTGCTTCAGTGATTTCGTCGATTAAACGTAAATAGCTGTCCAGTCGGCGCGGTAAAATTTCACCTGCGGCCGCAGCCTGACGCAAAGCACATTGTTTTTCATGCTTATGGGTACAGTTACGGAACTGACAATGGCCGAGCAGGTTTTCAATTTCAGGAAAGCCGCTTTGTACCTTATCTAAAGTCAGGTGCCACAGGCCAAATTCACGAATTCCCGGAGAATCAATCAGGGCCGCACCTTCACCAAAACCGATCAAGCGCGTTGACGTCGTGGTGTGCTGACCGAGTGCCGAGTTTTCCGAAATAATATTGGTTTTCTGTGCGGCATCCGGCACGATGGCATTAATCAGCGTGCTTTTACCCACACCCGATTGACCGACGAAAGCCACCGTTTCATTTTCCAGACGATTAGACAGTGCAGTCAGGTCGCCATCGGATTGGGTCTGCATCACTTCATAACCGAGATCTTGATATTCTTGCAGCAGAGTCAGAATCGGATCGTTTTCTTTTAACAAATCGGCTTTATTCATCACCAGCAATGCAGGAATATCGGCATCGGCACAGGCCACCAGATAACGGTCGATCAGGCCCGGCGCTGGCTCAGGCAATGGTGCAAACACGATCACAATCAGTGAAATGTTGGCCGCTACCGGTTTAACCTTGTGATAGCGGTCGGGGCGTGTCAATAAGGATTTTCGGGGATGAATCGCGGTGATAATTCCTAAACCGGTATTCGGATCGGCTTGCCATTTGACCCGGTCACCCGTGACCAATAAATCCAGATTGGTTCGAGTATGACAGCGCCAGACGCTGTCCAGTTCAATCTCTTTCCAGAAAGGTTCAGGCTCACCATCGGCGACCACAGGTTTTTCAGGGTGAATGTCAGGGCGAGACAAAGCTTGCACTTCAAGTTGGCGGCCATAATGTTGCACCACTAAACCTTCAAGATCACTGGAGGTATCGAGATCTTCTTGACGTGTTTTCTGTTGTTTCTGAATGCGGCGCTGTTGTTGCTCTGTCAGACGACGCTTACGTATTAAGGCCATTCATATCCTAAAAAAACCGGGTAAATCAGATGGCAAAAATAGCATGAAGCAGCCCCCGAATGACACCCAAGATGTAATTAATTTGCTACTATAGTTGTTTTTAAACCCAATAAGATTGCACATTTATGAGCAGCACCGCTGATACCCGCCTGATTTGGATTGACCTTGAAATGACAGGTCTAGACACAGACAATGATCAAATTATTGAAATTGCAACAATTGTAACCGATGACAATTTGAATATTTTGGCTGAAGGTCCTGTGCTTGCGGTACATCAGCCTGCACGTCTGTTAAATGCCATGGATGAGTGGAACACTCGCCAGCATGGTCAGTCCGGTCTGATTGAGCGTGTGCGTCGCAGTAAACTGACCGCTCAGGATGCCGAGCAGCAAACCCTTGAATTCCTGAAAAAATGGGTCAATCCAAAATCTTCACCGATGTGTGGTAACTCGATCTGTCAGGATCGTCGCTTCCTGCACCGTTTGATGCCTGAACTGGAACAGTATTTCCATTACCGTAATCTGGATGTCTCTTCAGTGAAAGAACTAGCCAAACGCTGGCGCCCGGAAATCATGAGCGGTCTCAAGAAAAATGCCTCGCATCTGGCGATGGATGATATTCGCGATTCGATTGCAGAACTGAAATATTATCGTCAATATTTCTTTATCATGAATAAAGACTAAATTCCGATGAATTGAAAAGAGGCGCAAGCCTCTTTTTTATTTTACTGAACTGGATTTTTTTCTAGCGTAAAACTGCTCCATGCTTTCAAAGCCTACCCACAAGAGCAATAACATGATCAGATGATTCTGTGTTTCATAACGATCGAAAATAACCAAGCCAAATAATCCTAAAGTCATTAAACGAATGAGAATACTGAGATAATAATTTTTGTTTTTTTGGCTGATCAGAACATAAAAATAAAGCCCGATACAAAGTATGTTCAAACCCAAAAGGGTGTTAAATAGCATGACATTTCACTCCTTTTGGCCAAATGACATAGAATTAATTTGTTGATATTTTAATCAATCTCGAGTGAGTTGTCGCTCTCATCCGGTCTGAATGTCATTTAAATCGATCAAAAATTTAGTGGCGGTAAAGAAAAGCGGATTTTGTTAAAATGATCCGGTATTTTTATTGCTATAGATGACCTATGACCGACCTGCTTCAAGATGATGAATATGACCGCCGTTTTGCTGGTGTTGCCAAAATTTATGGAGAAGACAGCTTTAACCATTATGAAAAAAGTCATGTGATGGTGATTGGTATCGGGGGCGTAGGTTCATGGGCGGTAGAAGCACTGGCACGTAGTGGTGTGGGCGAGCTGACCTTGGTCGATATGGATGTGGTGGCCGCGTCTAATATTAACCGTCAGTTACCTGCCATGAGTACCACCTTGGGTCATGAAAAAATTGAAGTCATGGCCGAGCGTTGCCGCGCAATTAATCCACGCATTAAAATTAATCTGATTGATGATTACCTGACGCCTGAAAATATCAAAGAAACTTTAGCAGGTGATCCAGATTTAATCCTCGACTGTATTGACGATGTCAAAGCCAAATTTGCTCTGATGCTACATTGTCGCTTTAACAAGATTCCTTTAATTGTATCGGGCGGGGCAGGGGGTAAACTGGACCCGCTGAAAATTCGGGTCGCCGATTTATCTAAAACCGAACAGGATCCGATGCTGGCCAAATTACGTGCCCAGTTACGCAGCAAAGGCATCTGCAAAAAGCCCAAAGAAAAATTCGGCATTACTTGTGTCTATTCCATCGATAATCCATTCTCCAGTGCCGATGTCTGCGCCAGTGCCGGCTTGCGCTGTGGTGGTTATGGCTCTGCCGTGGTGGTAACTTCAAGCTTTGCCATGGTCGCTGTAGCAGAAGGCTTGAAAAAACTCGATAATAAAAGAGCAAAAGCCTGATTTAAAAAATAAAAAGCACAATCTATGTGCTTTTTTTAAACTGGCGTTTAGAATGAAAGGATTCATTCGCAGAACAAAAATAATGTTTTGGAGCAGCTATGTGGTTCTTGCTGGTACTGATTTTGGGGATAGGGGCGTTGGCGATCTGGATGTGGAAACGTCCGGATCCGGTGAAACGTGATCAGGCGAAGGCTGTACAACATGATTTATGGATTGAGCAGATTGATGCTCAACTGAAACATGCAGCACGTTTGAGTTCAGATCCGGAACATCCGAATTATGAACGTGCCTATCAGATTTATCAGGGACTGGCTCAGCAACAGGAAATTCCACAAGCCTATGTAGGTATGGGCCTAATGCATCTGCAAGGTCTAGGGCATGAGCAAAATACTGAAAAAGCCATCAGCTACCTGGACAAAGCCTTTCGCTTGGGCAGTGATGAAGCGGCTTATCATTTGGGGCGGATTCATGAAGGGGAGGCATATCAACAGGCTGACCCGGAAAAAGCTTTGTATTGGTACCGACATGCGGTAGCACGTGGCAATCTGGATGCCCAATATCGTATTACTGAACTTTCTTCTACCGAAGGCCAGCCTCAAAACGAGATGACTGCAGAAAAACAGCGTCTGGCATTATTCATTCAAAATGCCGGGCAGGGTCATGCCAATTCGCAGTATCAGTTGGCTCAGTATTATTTGGCAGATTCAACAACCCAAGATTTAGTGCAAGGAATTCATTATCTGTTTCTGGCGGCACAACAAGATCATTTGGCCGCTAATCAGCAGATCGCCGATGATTATGCGCGTGGTCAGATTCTACCGCAAGACCCGACCCAAGCCCTGCAATTTATTAAACGCTGTATTAGTCTCGGTGACCAGAAAGGTCTCTATGATTATTATGCCGGTGTGTTACAAGGCCGTATCGATACCGACCAGCGTCAACGCGTGTTCCAGCATTTATTGCAGCAGTCCAAAGAGCATGCCGATGCACAAGCCAAGACTTTAATCGGGCTGGCTTATTTTCATGGCTGGTATGTTGATAAAAATGAAACCATGGCATTTCGTTACTGGTCGGAAGCGGCCAACAGTCAGCATGCGCCTGCATTATGCATGATTGCTGCGCTGTATTTTGAGCAGCACCTGGTGGCCAACGAACCGCAAAAAGCATTTGAGTTATATCAGGCTGCCTATCAGCTTAGTCCTGATGATGTGTCTGCACAGATGGGGCTAGCGCTGTGTTATTTAAATGGTGTCGGTACAGTAAAAGACATTGCCAAAGCCACACAAATGATTCAGAGCGCGGCACAGCACTATTGGCAGATTGTGGCTCAGTCTGAAGCGGATTTAATTTATATCGTCGGCCGGTTTTATAGTCTGGCTGAATATCCCTTACCGATACGTGATAAAGCTGTCCAGTACCTGAATCAGGCGGTTGCGAAAGGTTCGAAAGAGGCGGCATGGTTTCTGTATCAAGCCCTGTTAGGCATTTATCCTGTGTATATCAATAATGCAGAGCTGGCCAATCGTTATCTGCATCAGGCTGCGCAATTGGGTCATGCCCAGGCACAGGCAGAATTGGGCTTGAAATATCTTAAAGGCCAACAGATTGCGCAGGATATTGCCTTAGGCTTGAGCTATCTGCAAAAAGCAGCCGCTCAGCAGAATGGTGTAGCACTGAATGCTCTGGGTGAAGCATATGAGCAGGGTCAAGGTGTTGAGAATAATATTGAGCAAGCCGTACACTATTATCAGCAGGCGGCAGTGCAGGTGAATGCGGATGCTTATAGCCATCTTGGGCGTTTATATACCAAGGGTATTAGTGTAGAGCGTGATATCGGAATCGCACGGGACTGGCTGGAAAAAGGCAGTTTGCTCGGACATGAGCGATCAATTGAATTATTGAAAAATGTGAATGCGTATTTGCAAATGAAATAAACTGACTCAAATCATATGAACTAAAAAAACCGCTGTTTGGCAGCGGTTTTTTTATGGATTAAGCTTTGTTAAGGCAACTGTTTAATCGGGCTACCACCCAATGCCTGCATCAAGGTGACATAGGCATTGTATTGGTTCTGTCGGGTTTGCACCAAGGACAGCCGTGCATTGCGCGTGGTTTCCTGTGCATCCAGCAGGTTTTTCAAGGCTACTGCACCATTACGATAACGCACTTCAGTCAAGCGTTCAGTTCTTTCTGCCAGCTCAACATTCCGTTGCTGCAAAGTCACCTGCTTAGTGAGCTCAGTACGATTCGACAAGGCATTTTCCACATCAGCAAAGGCTTCATACATGGTCTGGCGATACTGGATAATGGCTTTTTCATATTCCAGCTCATTGACTTGCAGATCACGTTTCATGTCATTCCATTGCAGGAAAGGCAAAGTCAGACCAGCACCTAAAGTTGCAACCGGATTTTTCAGGGCATTCGAGAGGGAAGTACTGCTGCCAATACCGGTGGTCAGATTACCGGTCAAACTAATGGATGGATAGTAGCTGGCTTTGTTGGCATCTTTATTAGCTAGTGCCTTACGCAAGCGCAGTTCAGTCGCTCGAAGATCAGGACGACGTGACAATAAACTCGCCGGTAAGTCAGCCTGAATACTCGGCAATTGAATATTCGGTAAACGGCTTGGCTCTTGAATCGCGAGCTGTTGAACCGGCATGTGCAGCAATACCGCGAGTCCGGTACGTGTTTCCACACGTTGTTGTTCAATCTGGCTTAAGGTTGCCTGTTGGCTTTGAATCGCCTGTTCCGCCTGGGTTAAATCCAGACCGGATACTGCGCCGGCACGATATTGCACTCGCACCAGATCATAGGTTTTTTGCGCGGTCGCCAGATTTTGCTGTACCACGCTATAACGTTCATTCAGATAAGCCAGTTGCCAATAGAGTTGCGCTGTGGTGCCGATCAGGCTCTGAGCAGTTGCCTGCAAGTCTTCTTCAGAGGCTAAGGCCTCCCAGCGAGCGGCTTCGGTTTGATTGGCCAGTTTGCCAAACAGATCCAGTTCATAGCTTAAGCCCGGATAACCCAGTGAAAGACCCGTCGAAGAATCGCCGCCACCATCTAGGCTAAAACGATGGCCCGTTGAAATTCTTGCATCACCGACGCGAACGCCTTGCTGACTTTGAGCTTGTCTGGCTTGAATACGGGCCTGTTGTAAACTGATGCCGGCCACTGCCAGATCGGTATTCTGCGCCAATACTTCATTCACCAAATTATTTAATTGCGGATCTTTAAATAAAGTCCACCATTGATCTGCCAAAATATCAGCATGAATCTGCTGACTAAGCACCTTATTGTTTTGAAAGCTACCCGGCATATTGATCGCAGGCTGTTCATAGGGGGTTTTCACCACTGCGGCACAACCGACCAGCGAGCTTCCCAGCAACAGGGCACTGGCAAGCTTGGTTAAATTCATTTGCATATCAGATTCCTTATTCGCGAGAGAGCGCATCGACTGGATTCAGACGAGCAGCGTTACGTGCCGGGATAAAGCCAAACACCATCCCGATCAGGCTTGAGCAGACAAAGGCCGCTACAATCGAAGTGGTTGAATACGCCATCTGGAAAGTACCGCCGGCAAAATGGGTAATTAATTGGCCAATCCCGAGGGAAAGCAGCACACCCAAAATACCACCCAAGATACAGACCAGAACGGCTTCAATCAGGAATTGCTGCAAAATATCACTTTGACGGGCACCCACCGCCATACGCACACCAATTTCCTGAGTACGTTCGGTTACCGATACCAGCATGATATTCATGACCCCAATTCCGCCGACCACCAGTGAAATTACCGCAATTGCTGAAATCAGCAGAGTCATGGTCGCCGTGGTTTGCTGAATGGTTTCACGAATACTGTCGGCATTCTGGGTAAACACATCCTGCGCGCCATGTCGCTGTACCAGCAGATTCAGAATCGCATTTTCAGCCGCCGCACTTGGGTATTCATCCTTAATCCGCACAATGATGCTGCGAACATTGGATTGACCCAGCATACGGCTCATCACGGTGGAATACGGCAGATAGACATTCAGGCTGTCATTATTGCCCATCATGCCTTTTTGCGCGTCAATCACCCCGATAATCCGGCTCGGTACGCTCCCGAGTAAAATCACCTGACCCACCGGATTGGTGCCATCCTTAAAGAAGGTATTTTTGGTATTGGTGTCAATGACGACATCTTGCGCCTGTTGCATGACACTACTGCGGTCAAAAGGCTGACCGGACTGGAACGTCATGCCACGTACATAGAAGAAATCCTCACTGACGCCGTTGACCGTGGTTGAAGCTTCGATTTCTTTATAACGGCCGGTGACACTGCTATTCACCGATGGGCTAACGCCATCGACATACGGTTGTTCAGCCAGCGCATCGGCATCGGCCGGAATCAGGGTTTTGGACTGTGAAGATCTGGAATTATCCCCAAAGCCTCGACCCTGAAATACGGTAATGGTATTGGTCCCCAGACTGCTGATATTTTCCAGAATCTGCTTTTGTGAGCCATTACCGAGTGCCACCACCGAGACCACCGAAGCAATACCGATAATGATTCCGAGCATGGTCAAGAAAGTCCGCATGCGATGTGCATTCATGGCCAGCAAGGCCATACGGAAAGCTTCACCGAGACGGTCAACTGCAGAACGCCATGAAGAAATCTTCTTTTGTTCACTGCGGATCAGCGGCTGTTTTTCCAGATGCTCTTCGACTTCAGGAACATTGGGCTGGTCGGAAATGATATTACCGTCTGAAATCTCGATAATCCGGGTCGCATTTTTCGCTACATTATGATCATGCGTGACCAGAATGATGGTATGACCTTTGGCATTCAGTTCACGCAAAATACGCATCACTTCAATACCGCTGTTCTTGTCCAATGCACCTGTCGGTTCATCGGCCAGAATCACGTCACCGCCATTCATTAGCGCACGGGCAATCGAAACCCGTTGCTGCTGACCACCAGAGAGCTGGCTCGGACGGTTCTGGGTTTTTTCACCCAGACCGAGATCAGTCAGAATCTTGACGGCTCGCGCATGCCGTTCAGATGAATCCGCACCGGCATAAATCGCAGGGACTTCGACATTGCCTGCTGCATTTAAATCGCCCAGCAGATGATAACGCTGAAAAATAAAGCCGAAATATTCACGGCGTAATTGCGCCAGTTCATCCGCTTCCAGTTCCCGAGTTTCACGGCCTTTGACCTTGTAGCTACCCGTGGTCGGTTTGTCCAGACAACCCAGAATGTTCATCAGGGTCGATTTACCGGAACCGGACTGACCGACAATCGCCACCAGTTCACCCGGATAAATCTCTAGATTCACCCCTTTTAAAATCTGGACAGTGCTTTCACCCGCAGGGAATTCACGAACCAGATTTTTCACCTCGAGGAGAGGCTGTTGTTGTGAATTCATGCTTACATTCTCATTGGGCCACGGCTATTGCCACCGCGTTTTGCTGCATCATTGGAGGTGTCAGAACCATCGGCAATCACCACCTGATCACCACGTTTTAAACCTTTCAGCACTTGCGCAGTCGCACGGTTATTCAAGCCGATTAATACAGGGGTTGGTTTCGCAGTACCATCGGCTTGCAAGACACGAACCATGCCACGTTGTGCTTTACCTTGCTCAATCAATGCAAGTTCTGCTTCAGACAGGTTTAGACGCGCTGGACGTTCACCGGCAGGGCGATTGCCTTGAGCCGATTCAGCTTCAGGACGTGATGCCGGACTGCCTTCACCGCGAGAACCCTCACCACGCGCTTCACCACGATTGGCACGTGGCGGACGGTTTGAACCTTGAATGGCTGCAGCAGGAATGGTCAGTACATTTTTGGCTTCATCCAGCACGATGTAAACTTGCGCCGTCATATCAATACGCAATTTTCCATCTTCATTCGGGACATCGAACAATGCGTTGTAATAAACCGCAGAACTTGAAGATGAGCTTGATGTATTGCTATCGGTATTAATTGAATTGGGTGCAGGCTCAACTTGACGCAGTTTGGCGTAAATCTTTTTCTCGTTATTGCCTAAGGTAGTGAAATAAACCGTTTGACCTTCTTCAACTTTCATGACATCTGCTTCAGAAATTTCAGCTTTAATGGTCATGGTGTCCAGTTTTGCCAGTTTCACAATAGTCGGCGCACTCTGGTTGGCGTTTACAGTCTGACCTTCTTCGGTCACAATCGCCACAATCGTGCCATCCATCGGTGCCACAATCTGGGTATAGCCAAGATCTTCTTTAGCTGTGGCCAGCGTCAAACGTGACTGTTCAATCTGCGCATTGATGGCGGTGATATCCGCTTGTGCTGTTTTATAGTTCGCAAATGCCGACTCCAGCTCTGAGCGAGAAGTGGCATCCTGTGCATACATGGCTTTCTGACGGTTGTATTCAGCTTCAACTTTGGCCAAATTCGCTTGTCTTACTGCAAGTTGTGCCATCTGATTTTTAATGCTGGCTTCAGCGGTTTTTAAATCATTTTCCTGACGAACGGAGTCAATCCGCGCAATCAGCTGACCTTGCTTGACCTGATCGCCCAGTTCTACATACATTTTTCTGACCTGACCCGAAACCTGCGCCCCCACGCTGACCATCTTGGTCGCTTCCAGAATACCAGTCGCCAGTACAGAGCTTTCGATATCGCCCTGGGTGACTTCAGCCGTAATATATTGCGGAGGCTGTTCTTTGGGTTTGAGGAAGTACCACCCCGCAGCGATGAGCGCAATGGCAATCACGGCGGCCATAATCAATTTCGTCGGTTTTATTTTTGGCATGATCAATATCGGTTCAAAATCAGAGAATTGTGAACGATTATAAAAGCGAAATTAGGATAAATCGTGTATTTTTTTAAACTAATAGGAATGATTATTATTTTATTTTTCGAATTTTGACAAAGACTTAGTGAAATAGGGGCTTGCCACAGATACTGGAAATCGCCTGTAGTACCAAATGCTCCGGATTTTCATGTTCGAGTCCTTTAATTGAGGCATCAATTCTTAATAATAACCCCGGCCAGGCCAGAAAAGTCTGTGGGCTGAGACGGCGCAAGGCTTGTTGATATAACCCGACTTTGGTTTTCCAGATCCCGATTTGCAAGGCATTTTGCGGTTGTTCAAACAGCTGCATCAACAGACGCATTTCCTTGCTGAGACTCCATAAAATCAGGCTCATCGGTTCACCTGAAACGACTAGATACTGAAAAATTTTGATCGACTGGGAAAGATTACCTTGTAGCAGGGCATCGCTCAAATCATAGGTGCTATAACGTGACTGATCTTGTAAACATGCATATAAATGATCAACCTGAATGATATCGACTTCAGCAAAGGTATCGCTAACCCGCATCAGGCTGTTCTTTGCTGCAAGCAGGTTGTGCTCATGATGTTGTTCCAGCCATTGCCAGGCATCATTGGCTAAACGAATGCCGAGTTTTTCAGCTTCAATACCCAGAATCTGCTGCCGGTCTTTTGGATAATTGGCCACCAGCGAAACATTCACACCATTGGCATCAATCAGCTGAAAGAAACTGGATTTCAGGCTATTACTATCTTGTTTGGGCATCACCACCAACAGCAGGTTTTGTTCATTATGCTGCAAATAGTTTTTCAGTAACTTGATTGCGCTGGCATCCGGTTTGATATTGCCATGTACTTCAATCGCCAACTGGGTTGAAAACAGCGACAAGCTGTTCAAGGCATTAAAGACGGTTTTCCAGTCGGCGACCGAACTAATGTCATAGCGTTGACGTTCAATGTCCTGCTTTTGCCAGCTGGCCCGAAAGGCATCAATTAAATTCTGTTCCAGCAAAGGCTCTTGACCATGCAAGACCCAAGCACCGCGAGCTTCATCGACACGTTTCAGGGCTTGCAGATAATCAAGTTTCATAAAGAGGTCTTATTGAGCAGGTTGCGCTGAGGTATTTTGTTTGGCTAAGGGTAAGCGGTTCGATGAAATCTGACGCGCGATCTGCTGCGCCACATCATCAATAATGACCTGATTCAGATATTTTTGTTCCTGGTCATCGGTGTTGACCGTTTCAATATCATATTGATACGTACGTGTTGCCACGACAGTGCGTGGTTCAGTGATCGGATTGCCTTGTGCATCTTCAATCCGGAAAGTCACGTTTAAACGTAACAAGGTTTCAACTAGTTTACCGTTCAGTTCCAGACGGCGAGGGGTGTAATCCAGGACACGTAACACATAAGCATTGGGTGCATTACTCAGCTGTACGCCTGCAGCACCGAGGTAAACTGCCAGTTTCTCTTGCAGTTCTTCAGTATTGGGCGGTAAAGACAGGCTCATGACAGAGTAAGCAACAGGGGCGGAGCTCGGATTGGTTCCTTTCAGATGAAAGCCACAGCCGACTAAGCCTGCACTCAGACCACAAGTTAAAACAATTGCTGCTAAATGTTTGCCCAAATGCATGTGTTGCCCTCTATGCTTCCCGAAGGGGAATATTTGAAATCCTGAACTGGATTGTAAAGTCAAAGCCCGTTGGCTGGCAACGGGCTTTGTTTGGGAATTGTGAAATCCTTCAGAAAGTTCCTTCTCCCTCTGGGAGAAGGTTAGGATGAGGGGTTATATATTTACCTCTCCCTAGCCCTCTCCTGAGAGGAGAGGGAACTTAAGGATTTAAACCACCAAATTCACTAATTTATTCGGTACCACAATTTCTTTCTTGGTTGGACCCGTCAAGAATTGCTGAACTTCAGGCAATGCTTTGGCTTGAGCCAAGATGTCATCTTTAGAGGCATCTACAGATACTTCTAACTTGCCACGAAGCTTACCGTTGACTTGAACCACGATGGTTTGCGTATTACGTGTCAGCGCAGATTCATCTACCGCAGGGAATAAAGTTGAATTCAATTCAATCCCAAATTCAGCCAATAAAGTCTGGCTTAAATGCGGTGCAAATGGTGCAAGTAAAGTTAACAGCGTGGTAATCGATTCACGTGCGACAGCAACGTCATTGTCATCTTGAGCTTCAAATTTGTTGTTAGCATTTAAAAGTTCCATCAATGCAGCAATGGCAGTGTTAAATGCATGACGACGTTCAATATCATCACCGACTTTTTGGATGGTTTCGTGTGTCTTACGACGCAAGTCTTGTGCAGCCGTAGACAGTGCCGCTTTGTCGATGTTTGATGCACCGTTACCTTTTTCAAGGAAGCCTGTTGCTAAACGCCATACACGTTTCAGGAAGCGGTTTGCACCCTCAACACCGGCATCAGACCATTCAAGTGATTGATCAGGTGGAGCCGCGAACATCATGAACACACGTGCCGTATCTGCGCCGTACTGGTCAATAATCGATTGCGGGTCGATACCGTTATTTTTCGATTTCGACATTTTTTCCTGACCACCAACGATAACGTCTTGGCCATCTTCTTTATATTTGGCAGAAAGCACACGGCCTTTTTCGTCTTTTTCAAGCTCGATATCTGCCGGATTAAACCAGGTTTTCTTACCTGAGTCTGCTTCACGATAGAAGGTATCTGCTAGCACCATCCCTTGCGTTAACAAGTTAGTGAATGGTTCATTGCCTTGTACCACGCCTTCATCACGCATCAATTTGTGGAAGAAGCGTGCATAAAGTAAGTGCAGAATCGCGTGTTCAACACCACCGATGTATTGGTTCACAGGAAGCCAGGTTTGACCTGCTTCAGGTTTCACCATGCCACCCGTAAAGTCTGGAGATGCATAACGTGCATAGTACCAAGACGATTCTACGAATGTATCAAGCGTATCTGTTTCACGACGTGCGTCGCCACCACAGCTTGGACAAGTCGTTTCATAGAACTCAGGCATTTTGTTCAGTGGGTTACCTGAACCATCTGGAACAACGTCAGTCGGAAGAACCACAGGAAGCTGCTCTTCAGGTACTGGCACTTGACCACATGATGGACAGTTAATCATTGGAATTGGACAACCCCAATAACGCTGACGGGAAACCCCCCAGTCACGTAGACGGAATTGAACTTTAGAACTTGCTAGGCCTGTTGGTTCTAATTTAGCAAGGAATGCATCGTATGCACCTTGGAAATCTAGACCGTCAAATTCGGCTGAATTGACCAGTTTACCTTCTTTCGAGCCATACCATTCTTGCCATTGAGTCGCATCAAAGTCAGCATCATCTGCGCCTTTAGCATCAATCACTTGCTTGATGGTCAAGCCATATTTATTGGCAAATTCGAAGTCACGTTCATCGTGTGATGGAACTGCCATCACTGCACCTGAACCATAAGACATCAATACATAGTTGGCGATCCAAACCGGAACTTCTTCGCCAGTCACAGGATGCTTCACAGAAAGACCGGTTGCCATGCCTTTCTTCTCGGCAGTCGCAAGATCCGCTTCTGCCACAGAACCCATACGGCATTCTTCAATGAATGCAGCCAATTCTGGGTTTGTTTCAGCCGCTTTCAGCGCCATCGGGTGTTCTGCTGCAACTGCAACATACGTTACGCCCATCAAGGTATCGGCACGGGTAGTAAATACCGTTAAACCATCTGCATACACGTCAGGATTTGCTGAAGGGAAAGTGATGTCCATCCCTTGTGAGCGGCCAATCCAGTTACGCTGCATGGTCAACACTTGTTGTGGCCAGCCATCTTTAAGCGTGTCTAAATCGTCAAGTAACTCTTGCGCATAATCAGTGATGCGGAAGTAGTACATTGGAATATCACGCTTTTCTACCAATGCACCTGAACGCCAGCCACGACCATTTTCAACCTGTTCGTTGGCAAGAACAGTCTGATCGACCGGATCCCAATTCACGGTTGAAAGCTTACGGTAGATCAAGCCTTTTTTATAAAGCTGAACAAATAGCCATTGTTCCCAACGATAGTATTCAGGGGTACAGGTCGCAAATTCACGATCCCAATCTACGGCTAGACCGAGTTTTTTCAACTGGTCACGCATGTAAGCAATATTTTCAAATGTCCATTTTGCCGGTGCAACCTGGTGTGCAATCGCTGCGTTTTCAGCAGGCAGACCGAAAGCATCCCAACCCATCGGTTGCAGGACAGTTTCACCTTTTAAGCGATGGAAACGGCTGATCACGTCACCAATCGTATAGTTACGCACATGACCCATATGCAGCTTGCCACTTGGGTAAGGGAACATCGAGAGAATATAACGACGTGGACCTTCTACTTTGTCGGCAACTTTAAAGGCTTTGCGAGATTCCCAATCCTGTTGGACTTGAGGCTCAATCGCACTGGCTTGATATTCGGAATCAATGTGAGTAGTCATAAACGTATCAGTGAATTACGGTGAAAAAAGTCTGTTGCACAGCATAGCGCAAAATGCACCTAAAAGTGAATTTTGCGCCGGCATTTCCCGAAGAAAAAACCTGCTGTTCTAGTAAGAGAGGTATCTTATAAAGCCACTGCACGATTTTTAGATTGCTGCAAGGCTTCGTTGGCTTCACGTTGTTGCTGGTCCTGATTCGCAGGAACTTGAGGGGCTTGTTGCTGTTGTTCTTGCGACGTGTTCTCGGTTTGAGCTTCAGTTTCAGCCGGTTTTGAGGATGCCGGTGCTGAATTTTTCCAGCCATAAGTATCCACTGTGGTGGCTTTTTTCGCAGATTTTGGCGGTGGGGTCTTGGTATAATGCGTGATACCTTTGGCATCGACCCATTTATAATACTGGATTGCTGACGCACTGGTGCTATAGATGCCCAGAGATATTGCGCAGCTTAGACTGAAGGCGGTTAAAAAAGATATTTTCATTGTTCTTGGGCCTCGGCTTGCTAGGCATGGAATACTGCAATGATTGTAGTGATATTTTCAGTAAAAGTGATGGATTTTTATCTGCTTTATTCGATGTTAATCGCTTAAACAAACCCACTCTAGCGTGTAAGAAATCAGAGATAAATCTTCGTATACAAAATTTATTGATAAACAATTTCCTTTCATTTAATAAAAATTCATTCATTTTTTTTATATAAGACATATTAAAAATTTATAAAATTAAACCATTAACTCTATGAATTTTATTGGATTAGATGAATAGACAAGACAGTCAATGCATGGCTATGAGCTGATATTGCTGTTAAAAACAGCAGATCTAGGCACTAGTAAGTATGGATTGTCTGTTTTTTAAACTTGACTTTAAAGCCTGAAAACACAAGAATGCTGCAATAGTTTTATATGCCTTAGATCGATCACCCTTCGACTAAGTGTCATTTCATGCAGTGGGCGATTTTTCTAGCCGAGAAATTGAACAAAGCTAAGCAAAATATGTTTATCCCAACATGTTTTAGATCCCGTATTGCTCGAACAGTGAAGAGATCAGATTTTTTTCCTATTGCTTTGAAAACTATGAAATTTGTGTGCTATAACAGTGCAGACAGTTAACAAACGAAACACTGCAAATGCCTCCCATTTGTGCAGTGAATAATATTAGGGTGAATCACGTTGGAACTTCTATCTGGTGGTGAAATGCTTGTTCGCGCATTAGCGGACGAAGGCGTTGAACATGTTTTTGGATACCCAGGCGGCGCAGTTCTTCATATTTATGATGCGCTATTTCAACAAGACAGAATCAATCATTATCTCGTACGTCACGAACAGGCTGCTGGTCACATGGCCGATGCTTACTCACGCGTGACAGGCAAGACCGGTGTTGTGCTGGTGACTTCAGGTCCGGGCGCAACCAACACGGTGACCCCAATTGCAACGGCCTATATGGACTCAATCCCGATGGTGATTTTGTCAGGTCAGGTTGCGAGTCATCTGATTGGTGAAGATGCATTTCAGGAAACCGATATGGTCGGTATTTCACGTCCTATCGTGAAACATAGCTTCCAGGTGCGTCATGCCAGCGAAATTCCTGCGATTATCAAGAAAGCCTTCTATATTGCGTCTTCAGGTCGTCCAGGTCCTGTAGTGATTGATATTCCAAAGGATGCGACCAATCCTGCAGAGAAATTTGCTTACGAATACCCAGAAAAAGTGAAGATGCGTTCGTATCAGCCACCGTTCCGTGGTCACTCAGGTCAAATTCGTAAAGCGATTGAAGAACTGATCCATGCTAAACGCCCAGTTATTTACTCAGGCGGTGGTGTGGTTCAAGGCAATGCTTCAGCACAGTTGACAGAGCTTGCGCATCTATTGGGTTATCCAGTGACCAATACCTTGATGGGTCTTGGCGCATTCCCGGGTGATGATGAACAGTTCATCGGTATGTTGGGTATGCACGGTACTTATGAAGCTAACATGACCATGCACAATGCAGATGTAATTCTGTGTGTGGGTGCGCGTTTCGATGACCGTGTGACCAACAATCCTGCAAAATTCTGTCCAAATGCTAAAGTCATTCATATAGATATCGACCCAGCGACAATCTCAAAAACCATTATGGCGCACATTCCAATTGTCGGTGCTGTAGAGCCTGTACTGAATGAGATGTTGAACCAGTTGAAACAGCTTAATGTTTCTAAGCCAAATCCTGAAGCGATTGCGGCATGGTGGAAACAGATCAATGAATGGCGCAAGGTTCATGGCGGTCGTTTTGAAGCGGGTGTTGATGGCGTGATGAAGCCACAACAAGTGGTTCAGGCATTGGATAAAGTGACCAATGGCGAAGCGATCATTACTTCTGATGTCGGTCAGCATCAGATGTTTGGTGCGATGTATTACAAATACAAACGTCCACGTCAATGGATCAACTCAGGTGGTCTAGGCACCATGGGTGTAGGCTTGCCGTATGCAATGGCTGCGAAGCTTGCATACCCGGAACAGCAAGTGGTGTGTATCACCGGTGAAGCATCGATTCAGATGTGTATCCAGGAACTGTCGACCTGTAAGCAATATGGCCTGAACGTCAAAATCCTGTGCCTGAATAACCAGTCTTTAGGGATGGTGAAGCAGTGGCAAGATATGAACTATGAAGGACGTCATTCAAGTTCTTATGTAGATTCATTGCCTGATTTTGCCAAACTGATGGAAGCCTATGGTCATGTCGGTATTCAGATTAATCATGCCGATGAACTAGAGTCGAAGCTTGCAGAAGCGATGGCAATTAACGACAAGTGCGTATTTATTAACGTTATGGTAGATCGTACCGAACACGTTTATCCGATGTTGATTGCGGGTCAATCGATGCAGGATATGTGGTTGGCTAAAGGGGAGCGCACGAAATGAGACATATTATCTCTGTACTCGTAGAAAACGAATCAGGCGCGCTTTCTCGTTTAGTGGGTTTGTTCTCACAGCGTGGCTACAACATCGAAACATTGAACGTTGCCCCGACTGAAGATCCAACACTTTCACGTTTGACATTGACCACTTATGGTGATGATCACAAGATTGAGCAAATTACCAAACAGCTTAACAAGCTGGTTGAAGTGGTGAAAGTGGTTGACCTGTCTGAAGGTGCACATATTGAGCGTGAATTGATGCTGATTAAAGTCAAAGCATTGGGTTCATCGCGTGACGAAATCAAACGTACGGCAGATATTTTCCGTGGTCAGATTGTCGATGTAACACCAACGACCTATACCATTCAAATCGCGGGTACCACTGAAAAAGTGGATGCGTTTATTGATGCACTTGCAGAACACACGATTTTAGAAGTGGTTCGTTCAGGTGTATCAGGTATCGCACGCGGCGAAAAAGTACTCACCATCTAAATTTTAAGTATTTCCTCATCTGAATAAGAAGAGGGTATCAGGCAATGTAAATTTAAGGGTCATTGCCTGATTTAACGGACAAACAAGCATTTAAGCGGAGACAGCAATGCAAATTTTTTACGATAAAGACTGTGACTTATCTATCATCCAATCTAAGAAAGTAGCGATCATTGGTTACGGTTCACAAGGCCACGCGCATGCGCTTAACCTGAAAGATTCTGGCGTTGACGTAACTGTAGGTTTACGTGCGAACTCTGCTTCTTGGAAGAAAGCTGAAAATTCAGGTCTTAAAGTTGCTGAAGTTCCTGCTGCTGTAGCACAAGCTGACGTAGTGATGATTTTGACTCCAGATGAGTTCCAATCTCAACTTTACCGTGACGTAATTGAGCCAAACATCAAGCAAGGCGCGACTTTAGCATTTGCTCATGGTTTCTCGATTCTTTATAACCAAGTTGTTCCACGTGCTGACTTAGACGTAATCATGGTTGCGCCTAAAGCTCCTGGTCACACAGTACGTTCTGAATACCAACGTGGTTCAGGTGTTCCTGATCTTATCGCGATTCACCAAGATGCTTCTGGTAATGCGCGTAACGTTGCTCTTTCTTACGCTTCAGGCGTAGGTGGCGGCCGTACAGGTATCATCGAAACTTCATTCCGTGAAGAAACTGAAACTGACCTTTTCGGTGAGCAAGCAGTTCTTTGTGGTGGTGCTGTTGAATTGGTTAAAATGGGCTTCGAAACTCTTGTTGAAGCGGGTTATGCTCCAGAAATGGCGTACTTCGAATGTCTACACGAACTTAAATTGATCGTTGACTTGATGTTCGAAGGCGGTATCGCGGACATGAACTACTCAGTGTCAAACAACGCTGAATACGGCGAATATGTAACGGGTACTGAAGTAATCAACGAACAGTCTCGTGAAGCAATGCGTAATGCGCTTAAACGTATTCAATCTGGCGAATACGCGAAGATGTTTATTCAAGAAGGTGCGTTGAACTACCCATCTATGACTGCTCGTCGTCGTCAAAATGCTGCTCATGGTATCGAAGTTACTGGTAACAAGTTACGTGCGATGATGCCTTGGATTCAAGCGAACAAAATTGTAGATAAAGAAAAGAACTAAGGTTTCGTGCCTTAAAAAGAGGAAAGCAGCGCTTGCCTCTTTTTTCGTACCTTGGATCCAAGCAAACAAAATCGTAGATAAAGAGAAAAACTAATTTCTCGAATCAATTGATTTGAATGCGAAAACCCACTTAATTTGAGTGGGTTTTTTATTTCTATGTTTACGTGCCTTAAAAAATGGGGAAAGCAGTGCTTTCCCTATTTTTTAATATCTTGGAGCCAAGCAAACAAAATCGTTGATAAATAGAAAAACCAATCTCTTAATTGGCTGATTTTTATGCTATAAAAGCCCTGCCAAAGTGGGGTTTTTTATTGGATAAGAATAATAGACCTCTTGCGAAAGTATTATTTTAGACTTTGATATTTATTTAAAAATCAACGCTTATCACTGATTAAATTTTGACTAACGCAAGAGATACCGTCTGAAACGTCAAGCAAATTATCGAAAATTCATGCTCAATAATCTGCTTGATAAGGCTGTTGGTGTTTGAGTACACCATAACAAAGATGAACCAACTTTCTCATTGCAGCTCCAATCGCCATCATTTTGGTTTTACCATTAGCTAATAATCTTTCATTCATCCCTTTAATATGAGGATTATGCCGAGTTGCGACAATGGCTGCCATATATAAACCGGCACGTATTTTGGAAGAGCCCGCTTTGGATAAATGGCTTCTGCCATGAATGGAGCTACCTGACTGCTTTTGAGTGGGCACCAAGCCAACAAAGGCGGCCGCTTGACTAGCTCTTTCAAAAGTATGACTGCGCAAGAAACTGAGCATTAATAAACTAGTTCGATCTGCAATGGCTGGAATACTGCTGAGCAGTTCTTTATCATTTTTTAAATCAGGATTCTGATCAATGTGATCATCAATTTGTTGGTCGATACCCTGAATATGTTTGTTTAACTGTTCAATACTCTTGTGGAGAGACTGAAGTACAGGTTCCATCGTGAAGGTAGACTCTGCTTTTTCCAAACGATTCTTTTCACGTTGTAAATCTTCACAAAGAACAGCTCTTCTATCCAGTAAAGCATTCAGCAATTGAATATGTTTGGGTAAAGGTTGCCAAAAATGTAGATTGGCAGTCATCGCAAATCGAGCTAGAACCTCACTATCTACCTTGTCTGTTTTATTCAGCTTAGACATACTCTGAGCAAAATATCGAGCTCTGGCAGGATTGGTTATAGAGACTTGATAGCCCTCATCAAATAAATATTTAGCCAAGAGTTCATGATAAATAGATGTTGCTTCCATTAAGATAATGGTCTGCGTAGAAGTTGCAGCATGCTGGTTTAGCCAGATTTGAAGTTGCTCAAAACCTTTTGGTGTATTTGAAAAAGTTTTGGTTTTTCTTTTTATTTGCAGAATTTTCTAAAATTAAACAGCAATCAATTTTAGCTTTAGCAACATCAATACCAAGATAAAACATAATCTTTACCTGCTTTAATTATTCAATTATTGTTTTAGCATAACCACCGTCTTTTCTTGTGAATGCAGCATCAAAGTGCTTAGTTACCCGTCCAGAGTTGTGCAAGTGGTTAGGGCAAATTGTAGGTTTTATCTCTTGCACAGACTAAAAGTCTTAGGTCTATTACAAACTCTACAATTTGCATATAGTGGAAGCTAATCACTACAACCTCCAAGATACAAGGTCTAATGATTTTATATAAATATGTTGGCTTTGATGCTGGTTTAAAAATATTAGAAACAAGTACTTTAGGCTTTTCTTTGCCGCGCGATTTTAATGATCCATTTGAGGTGACGGCTTTAGCTTTAATGGGGGAAACGGTAAATGTTGGTGTAGAAACGCAAGCTGTAAGAAGTCGGTTTATCAATAAATATGCAGTATTGTCTTTAACTCGAGCCCCCTTAAATCCTTTAATGTGGTCTCATTATGCAGATAGTCATAAAGGAATGGTGATCGGGATTGATATAGAGAAGGCAGGTTTAGAAAGTTTTGAAAATTATACGATACCTGCTCAGAGAGGAGAGATAATTTATGTGAATACAGTGCCACAACAATTAATTCAATAGATGCCGTGCAATTAATGCAAATTGGAAGTAAGCATCATATATGGTGGGAATCTCATGAGAGATTACTAAAACATGCTGTTCTTTATAAGCAATTATGTTGGGCGTATGAAGAGGAGGTTAGGGTAATGAAATGTTTGGGGAGTGAGGAATACCATTCTTATCATTCAAAGGAAGATAAGAGATTTGAGTTGGATGGAGAGCAGTGGGAAAGAAAATATATTGGTTCAAGAAGTATATTCTTAAAAAGCATCCCATCAGATGCATTTGTTGAGATATATCTTGGGGAAAATAGTTATCGTGATCAAAGAAGGAAGTATGATAATTTAATCGATGGTTATAAAGTTCCTAAAATTTTACAGTTAAAAGAATTTAGTCGGAATAATAATATTGAATTATTCACTGTTTTAGTTGATACAGAAACATGGTCTTTAAAAAGAAAAATTATTAATTCAGTTGATTTAGATTAAATAGCTGTAATTGTGGTAGCGGTTCATATATTAGAGTTCTTTTATAAATTGTATTAGTTCAGACTTGATCAGCCAATCTTTGACATGACCTACAATTCTTGAGGCTGTTGGCTCTGAAACTCCGTAACTCGTAGTAACGTGAAATAAGGTTCGGTATTCTCGCCAATAGCTTAGACAGAGCAGAATCTGATCCTTAATACTTAACTTGGGCGGTCTGCCTTGAGTTAAAACATGTTTCTTCAATTGATCAACCATTAAATAAAAAGTTGACCATGATATGCCTGTATATCGCTTAAACTGTGTTTCTGAAAACTTTTTGAATCGATGTGTTTCATTCATAAATTAGGCACGAATGCCAAGAAAATTAGAGGACGAATATTAAGCAAAATAGTGTTCAATTTTTATTTATGAAAGAAGATTATTGTATATTAACATATTGTTTTTTTAGTTAATTTATATTAATTATTGCTTTTTAGAAAGTTTTTCATAGCTAAGAAAAGTCTTGATGTGTGAAAAAGAAAGCAAAAGTTTCGACAAAATCACACATTTCTTAAATAAAGTTGCTTAATTTACAACTATTTGTAAATTTCGTAACTTTGTTTTATTTTTTTGTAAGTTAAGGTAAATTATAAAAAAATAATAAAATTAGTGGTTTAATTGTTTTTTATAAAATTTAAAGATTATTTTATTCTTTTTATTTGACATAGTTAGAAATATTTTTAAATTGTATCAATTTATTTTTTGTCTTAACCTTTTATAAGTATAGGATTAAATTTTTTAAAACAAATAAAAAACCAAAAATAGAGAGTAGTATTGTGAATAATAAACTTTTGCATATTTTTAGGTCAAAGATAATAAGATAAGTTAACGGTTACTTAACTTTACTCATAATAATAAGAGTTAAAGCGTAATCGTTAAAATAACTACATATACATATTCTTTTATTAAAAAGAAATGGAGAAAATCATGAACAAAATTACACAATCGGCATTAGCGGCATTAGTTCTTGGTGCTTGTTCTACGGCATCTTTTGCAGAAGATGAAGCAGCTCGAGGTGGTTATCATCCTCCTAAACCACCAATTGACTGGAGTAAATGTAATACTTTAGGCTGTGAAAAAGAAATTCCAATTTCACTTAAAATTAATAAGAAATGTGTTTTAACTGGTGGAAATGCAATAGTATTATCTGCTGCTGGTGGAACCCAAACTACAAATTATTCAATTACAACAAATACCCCTTATGTTCTAAATTTACAAACTGCAAATGCCGGTGCTAATAATACTACGTTTGTTAAACATGAAACAGATGCATCTAAAACAATTGCTACAACAATTGTGACGACTAAACAAGGTGCTGCAGGTGCTGTTCCATTTGGTAATTCAAATCATGCTGGTCAAGCAGTTGATAATTATACACTTGCAGTTACCAATACTGCAGTTGATGCTACACAGTTAGCAGGTAATTATACCGATCGCTATCTAATTAAAGCTTACTACTAATTTATTTAATCAACCTAACCTGATATTTATGTTGGGTTAGGTTTCCTCATTATACTTTTAAATGGAAAATTATAATATGAGAAAAACAACTATATTATTTTTTTTATCTTTTTTTTATTTTTCTGGCGGGAAGGCGGATGTTGCAATTGATCCAGTGCAAATGTATATATTTAATGGTAAAAAACAAAAAACAACAACACTTACTTTAGAGTCTATAAATGAAGTAGAAAAAAAAATATTCGAGGTGAAAGCATTTAAATGGGATCAAAATGATAAAGGTGAAGATGTGTTGGAGAAGGATGATACTCTTATAATTAATCCAAGAAATTTTATTTTAAAACCTAATGGGAAACAAGTTATACGTGTTGGTTTTAATCGTCCAATAGTATCTGTATTGGATGGTCGGGAAGAGGGTGCCTGGCGCATTGTAATTGAGGAATTACCTCAACCTGTAAAAGAATCATCTATTACTTTCTTGATGAATTTTAACCTGCCATTATTTATTGGAAAGCAAGATAACTTAAAATTAAATTTTAATATTGAGAATGATAAGCTTATAGTTAAAAATAAAGCAGAATCTCATATTCAAATTTCAAAGTTACAAATTTTAGATTCTAATAAGAAAGAAGTTTTTACTAGTAATAATATGAAATATGCACTTAAAGATAAGAGTATTTTTTATGAGTTGGAAGGCGTTAAAATAAATAATCCTCGTAATTATTTTGTTAAAGTAATGACAGATAAGTCGCATGAGGAAATAGAGTTAAAGCTTATGGATTAAAATTATAATTAAGGATTATATTATGCAGTTAAATAGAAAAATAATTATTCTAGTTAATATTTTATTCTTATGTAATGCTAATGCTAACCAGAATCCTGATGATGAATTTTTTGCTAATCTTTGGATAAACGAGCTTGATCATAATATAGATATTATTTTAATAAAAAGTGATGATAATTTTTACATAGAGTGCAATATATTGTCGGAACGAGATATTGATATATCTAAATTATCAAAAATGGCTTCTCGGGATGAGTTTTGTCTTATTTCGGACCGGAATATTCAATCTAATTTCGATGCCTCTAAGCAAACAATTAATCTCACCATACCTACCCAACTGTTTAAATCAAGTACACAGATCTCCCAGTTGCAGACTATGCCAGAGAGAGCCAGTTTTGGAGGTTTCGTAAATTATGATTTTACCTATTTAAATTCAAAAATAGACAGAGAAACGAATTCTTTATATAACGGCCTGACAGATCTGGGTGTCTTTAAAGACTATTGGATTTTTAAGAACTCAATAGCATATTATAATCATCCTTTGAATGAGTATTTTACTCGACTCAGCACTAGTATTGACTTTGAATTTCCTAAAAGTATGACTCAGCTTACTTTAGGAGATACAACTACAGTATATAATCCATTAATTAATTCTTTACGTTTTGCCGGTTTAAACTGGGGAACTAATTTTACTGAGCGACCAAATTTTATTTATTGGAATACTCCAATCTTACAGGGAAGTGCGCGTGTTCCTTCTACAGTTGATTTGTATATTAATGGGGTAAGTATATATAGCCAAAGAGTCAGTCCTGGTGATTTCAATCTTCAAACTGGTGCACAAATTCAACAGGCAGGAAATGCACAAATTATTGTTGAAGATGTATTAGGGAATAGGAGTGTACAAAGTTTTCCTATTCTGGTGACGAATCGGCTATTAAGATCTGATCTTAGTGAATATAATGTTTCATTAGGAAAGTTGCGTTATAACTATAATATAGAAAGTAATGACTATCGTAATTTTTTCTCTAACCTTTATTATCGTTATGGGGTATCTAATTGGACAACACTTGGTTCTAATTTTTCTTATAGCGAAGACTTGCAAAATTTAGGCTTTCTATGGACTCAAGCTATTAGTCATTATTTGGTTTTGGATAGTGTAGTTCAAGCTTCACACGATGAACTTAATAATTTTAATTATTCATATGGATTATCTGCTGCAAAGGATTTCGGAAGAGTTTCACTTGGTGCAAGTGCGAAATATACAGAAAGAGATTTTAAATATTTAGGTGATGACCTGGATAATTTTTATAGTTATCCTAAGTATGAATATTTAATTTATGGGGGAATGAGCAATATTCCTCTCTTGCATAATATTTATTTGAATTATGCTGCCCAGAGTTTTCATCAGCAAGAAATGCGCGTGGAAGATGAGATTCCTTCATTTTTTCAAAATGATCGTAAAACTTTAAATTTAGGGTTTAATCGTCGGCTAGGTAGGAAGGGAAGCCTAGGTTTGAGTTATTTTAGCTCATTTGGTGATGATCGGGATTCTGGAGTTGTCTTATCACTTAGCTATAGTTTTGATGATGATAAAGCAGTTTATTTTAGTCATTCAACAGATGAAAGAACTAAATTGCAATTTGTAAAAAGTAATCCTAATCAGGTTGGATTTGACTATGAAACAGGTGTAAATAGACTCGAAGATGAAACACTATATAATTTCAATGGGCGATTGAAAACAGATGTTGGGGATTTAGGTTTTTATCATATAGAGGGAGACAATGAGTCTGAATCACAATTAAACTATCGTGGTGCGGTTGTTTTTCTTAATAATAAATTCAATTTTACCAAGTTGGTTGATAATGCATTTTCTGTTGTTAGTGTGGGAGATTATCAGGATGTCGATGTTTTAAGGTCTTTATCTGTAGTAGATAAAACGAATAAGAAAGGCTATACCTTTGTTCATGATATTATTCCTTATGTAAATTATGATATTGGTTTTGATCAGAATCAATTACCAGTCGAAGCTAAGATTCCTTATGCAACCAAGAGGCTTACTGCTTTAGATCAGCGGGGGTATATTATTAATTTCCCTATATATAATACAAAACAGGTCACGATTTTGCCTGTAGATAGTAATAATCATAAATTCACAGCCGGTTCAGAGTTATATATCGATAATGATGGTGGGGAGGTTTATCCTATCTCATCGGACGGTACGGTCACTCTATATGGGCTTATTCCAAATACTTACAATATTAAAATCATCAGCACCGAATCTAAAACTTGCTTTGCACAATTGACGGTTACAGAAAATCAAAAAGAAGAAAGCGGACTATCTACGCTTATCTGTAAATAAAGGATGAAAAATAATGAAACTTAAATTTACTGTACTTGTGTTCTCTCTATTATTGACCAGTCTAAGTCATGCCCAACGTTGTCAGATTGATCGATCGACAGTATCAGAACTCAAATTGAACTCCTCTTATCTGAGCCAAGCTGCGACTTCTTTTATCGTAAGGTGTGATAGCAGTTATGCTATTCAATTTAATTCTAGAAACTTAACCAGCACTAATGGCAGTAGTTATTTGGTTAATGAGCACAATCATAAAATAAGAACACAAATGTATATTTCTGGGGCGACCTCATCCCGTTGGAATATGCCGATATCCCAACCGGCAACTAGCCTAAGTAAATTTATTGTATTGGTACAACTAGCTGAACAACCTTCTGCTTTGACCCCAGCTGGAGTTTATAAAGACAGTTTATATGTGGATCTTATCTACTGAATTCTTTTAGTTGGCTCTTAAAAGAGAATTGGATTTTGGTCTATTTAAGTCCTTTAACCAGATTTTGAAGCTTTCTGAGTGGATTTTTTAGGCATGAGCTATGGTTATGAATAGGTGAGTTAATTTACTCTTAATTGTTAGTCAAGTTAATTAGATATCTCTATAAGTACATCAACTTCCGAATAAAATGAGAGAAGGGGGGTAATATCATTAAAATGCAATAAATAAGCATTAGACTTTAGCTTAAAATATAATCACATAGGTGTGATATGCAACAGCCCTGCACCTCAGCGTTATCGAAAAAAATGTCTGCACTTCAAAATATTAGCTTTGACTTAAAACAGTTGCGACAGCAAAAAACAAAAATGACCCTGCCTTTGGAAGAGTTGACTCGTCCTCGTCTCAAAATAGCCATTGTGACTGAAACCTGGCCTCCTGAAATCAATGGTGTTGCCCATGCTTTATTGCAACTTTGTAAAGGATTACAAAAACAGGGGCATAAGATTTTATTAATACGTCCAGAACAACGACAAGCCTGTAACGATTTTAAACCGCATAGTGAATGTCTGGTTAAAGCGCATTGCATTCCTAAATATAGCAATTTGCAGTTTGGTAGACCGCAATTTTTAAAAATCCATCAAGCTGTTGAAACTTTTACCCCCGATATTATTCACATTGTGACCGAAGGCCCTTTGGGTTTGGTAGCTCAGCAGCTTGCAAAATTCCATAAAATTCCAGTCTCTAGCGGTTTCCATTCATCATTTCAGGAATTTAGTCGGTTTTTTGATTTGGCTTTTTTACTGAAGCCAATTCAAGGCTATTTAAAGTGGTTTCATAATAATACTGATTTGACCTGTGTCCCGAGTCGAAGCACGGCTCAAGCCTTGAATCAGTTTGGTGTAACTTGTCCCTTGGCAGTTGTGGGCAGAGGCGTCGATCCAGATACATTTTCACCAAAGTGGCGATCACCAGATTTGCGCTATGCTTGGGGAGTTTCAAACGAGACCCGGGTGATGTTGTATGTCGGACGGCTTTCTCCTGAAAAGGAAATTGACGTGCTGATCAAAACCTATTTTGTGCTGCGCCAAGTTCGTCAGCAAGATATACGTTTGGTAGTGGTTGGAGATGGGCCGGATCGCACTCGACTGCAACAACTGAATCAGGATGGCAGTATTGTTTTTACCGGTAGCTTGACAGGAGAAAAACTGTCAGCGGCGTATGCCAGTGCAGATGTATTCTGTTTTGCCAGTCAGGTTGAAACCTTTGGAAATGTGGTATTGGAAGCGATGGCCAGTGGCTTGCCAGTGATTGCTTATGATTATGCTTGTGCAAACTTGCATGTGCAGCATGGTGAAACGGGATGGTTGAGCAGACTTGGACATCAGCGGGGTTTGATTCAGCAGATGCTCGGACTGCCTGATCTGCAAAGATTACAGCAGATGGGCGCGCAAGCACGTAAAAAAGCCGAAAAAGTAGGCTGGCAATATCCAGTCCGGCAATTTGAACAGGCACTGTATTCACTGGTACAGCAACAGGAATACAGGATATAAAACAAGAAAGGAGCACCAGTGTGAAACTCCAGAATGTAAAGATTAAATTTTTAGAAATCGATTTGAAAGGCTGTGTTTATCTGAATCATTTTTCGCATTCAGTCCGTATTGCCACTTTTTTTAAAATGATTAGCCGCTTAGGAAATGGTGCATTTTGGTATTTCATGCTGATATTGGTTTGGATCATGCAAGGCTTGATCTATACCGTGCAGATTGTTTATCTGATTTTGGGAAGCACTATTGGTACCATTATTTACAAGGTGCTTAAAATCAAAACCGTACGGCCACGTCCTTATCAGGTGCATCAGGTGATCCGTTTGGGTGAGCATCCACTGGATCATTTCAGTTTTCCTTCGGGACATACCTTGCATGCCGTCATGGCAACCACCGTTTTAGGTTATGTCGCACCTTTATTACTCATGCTGATGTTGCCTTTTACGATTCTGGTCGCAGTGTCCCGAATGGTGTTGGGATTACATTATCCAAGTGATGTGGCAGTTGGCGCAATTCTGGGTGGCATGATGGCAATTGCCATTGTCCTGACCGCACCTTATCTGAATATTGTGCTGTAAAAATAAGTGAAAGCCGGAGCAAAGGCTCGCAGATTTTCACAGATTTGTTAAAGTACAGCATCAAAGCAATTATGGTGAGAAATAGAGATGGGTTTACGTTGGACTGACACGCTCGATATCGCGATTGAACTCTATGAAGCGCATCCAGATGTGGACCCGCAGTGGATTCGTTTTACTGATTTACATGCCTGGGTATGTGCTTTGCCTGAATTTGAAGATGATCCAACCAAGTCGACTGAAGGTCTGCTTGAAGCGATTCAAATGGCATGGATTGATGAGGCACGCTAAGCCCTCATCTTAAAAAAGCATTTTTTTACAGATGAAAAGCAGAAAAATGCGTATTATCTCGGTATAATGCGCCAAATTTTCATGTCAACAATTGACTTAAGGAGCCTATCATGGCTATCGAACGTACTTTATCTATCGTTAAACCAGACGCAGTTGCTAAAAACCACATCGGCGACATCTTTGCTCGTTTCGAGAAAGCTGGTCTTCAAATTGTTGCAACTAAAATGAAACATTTGACTCAAGCTGAAGCTGAAGGCTTCTATGCTGAGCACAAAGAACGTGGTTTCTTTGCTGACCTAGTTGCATTCATGACTTCTGGTCCAGTGGTTGTTTCAGTTCTTGAAGGCGAAAATGCTGTTCTTGCTCACCGTGACATCCTTGGCGCGACGAATCCTAAAGAAGCTGCTCCTGGTACTATCCGTGCAGATTTCGCTGTAAGCATTGATGAAAACGCTGCTCACGGTTCTGACTCTGTAGCATCTGCTGATCGTGAAGTTAACTACTTCTTCGCTCAAACTGAGATTGCTCCACGTACTCGTTAATTCGCAGTATTCAAGCCAGATAAGTGTTATTATACTTATCTGGTTTTTTTATTCTCTGAATAATTCTTTGCTCACATATTGAGCTTCTCCTTTCATCTTTAGACATGGTTTAGGTAATACACATGAGTACTGAAGCAGTCGCTGTATCAGCAGTTTCTGAGCCACAGCAACACACTCCATCCGCTCCAGCACAGGCAAATACTGTCGAGAAAGTGAATTTACTTGGCATGTCACGTCCGCAAATGGAAAAATTCTTTGAGGACATGGGTGAGAAGAAGTTTCGTGCCGGGCAGGTGATGAAATGGATTCACCAGTTCTTTGTGACTGATTTTGCTGAAATGACCAATATTTCCGGCAAACTGCGTGAAAAACTGGAAAAGATTTGTGAAATTAAAGCGCCTGAAGTGGTGCATAAAAACTATTCTAAAGATGGTACCCGTAAATGGGTATTCCGTGTTGGCGACGGTGAAGGTTCCCTCGTCGAAACGGTACTGATTCCGGCAGAACATCGCAGTGGTTTACGTCGCACTTTGTGTATTTCTTCACAAGTGGGCTGTGCACTGGACTGTTCATTCTGCTCAACCGGTAAACAGGGTTTCCAGCGTGATTTGACTCAAGCCGAAATTATCGGTCAGCTCTGGATGGCGAACTATTCCTATATGGAAGATGTGCCTGTACTTGAGCGTGAACGTTCAGTCACGAACGTGGTGATGATGGGCATGGGCGAACCATTGCTCAACTACGATGCAGTATTGAATTCAATGCGTATTATGCTGGATGACTTTGCATACGGCATGTCAAAACGTCGTGTGACTTTATCGACTTCTGGTGTGGTACCGAAAATCGATCAGATGGTCAAAGATATTGACGTGGCGCTGGCTATTTCATTGCATGCGCCAAATGATGAACTGCGTAACGAGCTGGTGCCGATCAATAAAAAATATCCGCTTGAGCAGCTGATTGCTGCATGTCAGCGCTATATTGCTAAAGATGGTAACGAAAGTTCACGTAAACATGTGACGATTGAATATGTGATGTTAGATGGCGTGAATGACCATCCTGAACATGCGCAGCAAATGATTAAGCTGTTAAAGAATTTACCAAGCAAGATTAATTTGATTCCTTTTAATCCGTTCCCGCATGCGCCATATGGCCGCTCAAGCCGCAACCGGATTATTTCTTTCCAAAAAACTTTGTCTGATGCCGGTTTTGTGTGTACGATTCGTCAGACACGCGGTGATGACATTGATGCCGCGTGCGGACAGTTAGTAGGACAAGTTGCTGACCGTACCCGTCGTGCGGAACAGTGGAAAAAGAAAATTGCGCAATCGAATGAGATTATGCGCTCACAAGGATAATAAGAGGTCGCCAGTTGAGAAATCTAACATCAAAGTTTGCTTTGATTTCAACAGTATGTGTGTCTTTGGTTTTAGTCGCGTGTCAGACGCCAGATCTGGGTCAGAAAGACCCTGAAAAGGCCACCAAAGTCCGTACCCAATTGGCGGTAGAATATCTGAGAACAGGTGACCTGGATGCAGCTAAACGTGCACTGGATCAGGCACTTGAAAGCAGTCCGCGTGATTCTCAAGCAAATATGATGATGGGCGTGCTACTGCAACAGGAAGGTAGTAAGCTTAATCTCGAAAAAGCAGATCATTATTTCAAGCGTGCGATTTCGACAGATCCGAAAAATGCGCAGGCGCGAAATAATTACGGCACTTATTTATATCAGCTTGAACGCTATAATGATGCAATCGAGCAGTTTCAAATTGCTGGTGCCACTTTAGGTTATGATCAACGTTTCCGTGCATTGGAAAATATGGGACGGATTTACCTGAAACTGGGTGATACAGCGAATGCTGAAAAATCATTCAAACAGGCGCTACAAGCCAATCGCGATTCTTATATTTCAATGTTAGAGTTGGCAGAAATATTTTATTTGAACCAGCAGTTCCCGGCGGCGACACAAATGTATCAACAGTTTGTGCGTGGTGTGGGACAGAAAAATCAGGGTGCCCGTGCGCTCTGGGTTGGCATTCGCACTGCGCGTGCCGGGGGTGATCAGTTGGGGATGCAGGTATTGGTCAACCAGTTACGTGCACTTTTTCCTGAAAGCCAGGAATACCAACGTTATTTGCAATTACAGTACAGTACTGAGGCCGTATGGAAGTAAATCCTAATTCACCATCGAATCATTCGAGCGTAGCTCCAAATGCGTTAGGAAATATTCAACGTCCGGGCGAGTACTTGCGCCAGATTCGTATCAATCAGCAACGCAATCTGGAAGATGTAGCGAAAGAGCTGAACATCCCAGTCAAAACCCTGACTGCTCTTGAGCAGGATGAATACAAGTCTTTGCCTGAAGCGACCTTTATTAAAGGTTATTACCGGACTTATGCCAAATTTCTGGGTGTAGATGCGTCTAGTATTATTCAACGTTTTGATGAAATTTATACCAATGATACCGGGCTGCTGCCGAATCATGCCCTGAATAATTCTCCTATCAAAATTATGGGGAAATTGCCAGGTTCCAAACGTGACCGCAATCGTAAGTGGTTAAAGCGCATTTTTATTACGCTGGTATTGCTGCTGATTTTGGGTGCACTGTTTGCCATGATTCAGAACTGGTCGAGTAGTAATTCACAAAATAGCACTGAAGTCTCTGGAGTAGGCGCTTCTAATGTCGAGATTCTGAATCTGGATACAGGTGCCGCACTTTCCGGTGATCAGCTGAAACTTGATTTTAACCGTCCGACTTCGGTGCATATTGTCGACTCGGCGGGTAATGTTCTGGCAACTGGCCGTCAGGCATCGAGCTTGCAGCTGAATGGTGAAGCGCCATTCCAGATTCGTCTGGATGATGCATCGGCTGTATCACTCAGTTTAAATAATGAAAATATTTCATTGTCACCCTACACTGTGAACGGAAAAGCAGAATTCCGTTTATCACCTTAATAGATCAAGAGTAGAGCAGAACGATGATCGTAAATCCAATTAAACGTCGTCCAACACGTAAAATTCGTGTGGGTTCAGTTTATGTGGGTGGTGATGCACCAATCAGTATCCAGTCCATGACCAATACTGAAACCTGTGATGTGGCAGCTACGGTTGCACAGATTCAGCGCTGTGTGGATGCGGGCGCGGACATCATGCGGGTTTCAGTGCCAACGATGGAAGCGGCAGCAGCATTCGGTGAAATTCGCAAGCAGGTCAATGTACCTTTGGTGGCGGATATTCACTTCGATTATAAAATTGCTTTGGCAGTTGCCGATTTGGGTGCAGACTGCCTGCGGATTAACCCGGGCAATATCGGTTCGGAAGCGAAAATCCGTGAAGTGGTGGCCGCGGCACGTCATAACGACATTTCCATGCGGATCGGTGTCAATGCCGGCTCCCTGGAAAAAGATATTCAAAAGAAATATGGCGAGCCGACTGGTCAAGCACTGCTTGAATCTGCAATGCGTCATATCGATATTCTAGACCGTCTGGATTTCCAGGAATTTAAAATTTCAGTCAAAGCATCGAATGTGTTTCTGACTATGGATGCGTATCGTTTGCTGTCACAGCAAATTGATAATCCGCTCCATCTGGGTGTCACAGAAGCGGGTATTTACCGTACCGGTTCGGTTAAATCTGCGATCGCTTTGGGCGGCCTGCTGATGGAAGGCATTGGGGATACTATGCGTATTTCCTTAGCTGCCGAGCCTGAAGAAGAAATTAAAATTGGTTTTGATATTCTGAAATCGCTGGGTTTGCGCTCCAACGGGATTAACTTCATTGCCTGCCCAAGCTGTTCACGTCAGGAATTTAATGTGATTTCAGTGATGCAGCAACTTGAAGAGCGTTTAGAAGATATTCGTACCCCAATGGATGTTTCTGTCATTGGCTGTAAGGTCAATGGGCCGGGCGAAGCCAAAGAAGCGGATATTGGTGTAGTGGGTGCAAGTCCACGTTCACTGGTGTACCGTAATGGTGAAAAGAGCCATTTAATTGACACGAATCAATTGGTTGATGAAATCGAAACCATGGTTCGTCAACGTGTTTCCGAGCTTGAAGAAGCTAAATCTAAAGAAATTATTCGTACAAGTTTTCCTGAGTAGATCATGAGTTCAATCGTCGCAATCAAAGGTTTTAATGACATTCTCCCAACGCAAACCCCAGCTTGGAGACGTCTTGAACAGCATCTATCCGGTTTGATGGATGCCTATGGCTATCAACAAATTCGTTTGCCTATCGTAGAACAGACTAACCTGTTTAAACGTTCGATCGGTGATGCAACCGATATCGTTGAAAAAGAAATGTATACCTTCCTCGACAAGGGTAATCCGCCTGAGTCGTTGACGTTACGTCCTGAAGGGACGGCTGGCTGTGTACGTGCCATGCTGGAGCATAATCTGCTGCGTGGTGCGACGCCTCGCGTCTGGTATATCGGCCCAATGTTCCGTTATGAAAAACCGCAAAAAGGCCGTTACCGTCAGTTCCACCAGTTTGGTGTGGAAACCTTTGGTGTGGCAACACCGGATATGGACGCAGAACTGATTCTGATGACGGCGCGTCTGTGGAAACGTATGGGTGTGGCAGACAAGGTTCAGCTTGAGTTAAATACACTCGGTGAGTCGGATGAGCGTGCAGCCTATCGTGCGGCGCTGGTTGAGTTTTTAGAGTCGCATAAAGCTGATCTGGATGAAGATTCTCAGCGCCGTCTGACCACGAATCCATTGCGTATTTTGGATTCTAAAGATGCCAAAACACAAAGTATCTTAGAAAATGCACCGAAACTGCATGATTTTATGGGTGAAGAAACTCTGGCGCACTTTGCCCAGTTACAGCAGTATTTGACTGATGCAGGCGTGAGCTTCGTGATCAATCAAAAGCTGGTACGCGGTCTGGACTATTACAACAAAACTGTTTTTGAATGGACCACAACCCATTTGGGTTCACAAGGTACAGTTTGTGCCGGTGGCCGTTATGACGGTCTAGTGGGTCAACTTAAAGGAAAGGCAGATCAGTCTGTCCCTGCGGTCGGTTTTGCTATGGGGATCGAGCGTTTATTGCTTCTGCTGGAACAGGTTGAAGACAATACCCGGGCACGTGATTGTGAAGTATTCCTGGTGGTTGAACCAGCTTCTCAAGGTAAAGCTTTGGTCATTGCGGAGCAGATTCGTGATCAGCTTGAAGCAGCAGACAGTCAGGTTCGTCTGAAAGTAGGCTCACAAGGTTCAATGAAATCGCAAATGAAAAAGGCCGATCAAGCCGGTGCTTTGTATGCGGCGATTTTGGGCGAGCGTGAACTGGAAGCTCAGGCGTTTACTGTGAAAGAGCTGGCAACCGCAGAGCAATCGAATGTACCATTTACGGACTTCGTTGCATTTTTTAGTACTAAAATTTCTTCAAAATAATCGATAAAACATTAGGAAAAGGGTAATCTCATGAGCGCAATGAGTGGTGATGAACAGTTTGAAAGCTTAAAATCCTTTACGAAGAAATATGGTTCTTCGATGATTACTGGGATTTTAATTGCGCTGATTGCCTTTTTTGGATGGGAATATTGGCAGAAGAAAAACTTGGCAGAGTCGCAAATGCACACTGCCAAGGTTCAGCAGTTGATGGATGATGCACAGGCATCGAAAGGTGATGGTTTTGCCAAGTTGTCTGAAGCTGCGGACAAGATTGTCAAGGAAGCACCTGATTCAGCACAGGCGATTCAGACCCAGCTGGTGATGGCGAAACTGGCTTATGACAAAGAAGATTATGCTGCGGCCGAGAAAGCGCTACAGAAAGTTGAAAACTCGAAAGTAGATGATAAAGGCCTGGTTCAGGTCGTCAAACTTCGTCTGGCCTATGCACAACTGGCACAGAAAAAATATGATGCTGCATTGAAAACTTTAGAAGCAGTCACTGAGCCTGCATTTAAAGCAACTGCCGATGAAGCACGTGGCGATATCTATGTTGCCAAAAATGATATTGAAAATGCTAAAAAAGTATATCAAAGTGCATGGGATGCTTTGATTGAACGTAAAGAAGAACGTCAGATTTTACAAATTAAGCTCGAAAGCGTAGGCGTATTGGTCGATGATCCGGAAATCGAACGCCCAATTATAGAAACACAAGCGGAAGAAGCTGAATGAATAGAAAATACAAAATTACCTGTGCCTTGACTGTTTTAACGCTTGCATTGGCTGGCTGTGCGGGTAAAACCAATAAAGTTCCAGAGGTAAAACCGAATCCACTTCCAAAACTGACTCAAGCCAAAACCCTGGTCCCTGTATTTTCCACCAGTGTGGCTTCGACAGATGCTGCTGATCCGTTGCGTTTACGTCTGGATGCAGACAATGGCGTGGTCTTTGCGATTGATCCGAAAGGCGAAGTGTCTGCATTTAAAGGCAAACAGCGTTTGTGGCAGAAAAAAGTCAGCAAAGAGAATTTAAGTTCTGGTGTTGAAGCTGCTGAAGGTCTTGTTGTCGTTGGCAACCAGAAAGGTCAGCTGTTTGCGCTGGATCAGCAAACCGGTGAGCAGAAATGGACTGCGCAATTGACGGGCGCTTTACTGGCACCTTCATTAATTCATGCAGGGCGTGTCATTAGTGTCAGCAATGATGGCACCGTATATGCGCATGAAATCGCGACGGGTGCGCAAGTTTGGACTTATAACTTGCCTAATGTACAATTCAGCCTGCGTGGCATGGCTGCACCGGTTGCATTAGATGCCCGTAATATACTGATTGCCTCTTCCAATGCTTATATCTATGCACTGGATGCCTTAAGTGGTGTGCCAAAATTACAGCGTCGTGTTGCAGTGTCAGATGGACGTTCTGATATCCAGCGTCTGGTGGATATTGACGGGGAACCGGTCGTTGCAGGCCAGTTTGTGGTGACCACCAGTTATCAAGGTCAGGTGACTGTGCTGGATTTAGCTTCACAACAGGTGGTCTGGAGTGAAGATGCCAGCAGTATCCAGCGTCCAGAAGTTGTGGGCAATGGTGTATTTGTGGCGCAAACCGATGGTAAAATCAAAGCCTTTGAGATTACTTCGGGTCAACCGCTTTGGGAAAATGACCAGTTGCTGAATCGCAAGTTAAGTAATCCGGTGATGCTGGGTACTGATCTTGTAGTCGGCGATCTGGATGGTGTCTTGCACCTGATTGATCCGCGTACCGGACAGATTACTGGTCGTTCGAAAACCTCTGGGGAAGTACGTAGCTTACGCGTCATCGACAACCAGCTTTATGTTTCTACACGCAAGGGCGCATTAAGCATTTGGCAGAACCGTTAATTTTAACGAGCCTTATGCTAAACTAGCCACAACCGTATTTTGTGAACGCGGGGTGATTGAAAAATCAATGCCCCGTGTTTTTATTTAGGGTATTTACCCCTTATATCTTCCTATGCTTTCTGATGTTCAGGCCACTTTGACGCCTGATATTAAATAAAGGTTACTCTATGAAACCCGTAATTGCGCTCATTGGTCGTCCGAACGTCGGAAAATCAACGCTGTTCAACCAGATTACCAAGAGCCGTGACGCATTGGTGGCAGACTTTGCCGGTCTGACACGCGACCGTAAATATGGCGATGCAACTTATCAAAATAAATCTTTCATTGTGGTCGATACTGGCGGTATTGGCGAAAATGAAGGTGGGATTGACTCGTACATGGCAGAGCAGTCCAAGACTGCTATTCATGAAGCCGACCTCATCATTTTTGTGGTTGATGCGCGTGCCGGATTGCTGGCATCTGATGAGCAGATTGCCCGTGAATTGCGTACTTTAGGCAAAAAAGTCTTTCTGGTGGCCAACAAAGTCGATGGTGTACATGCTGAAGCTGCCTTGGTTGAATTCTACAAACTGGGTATGGGCGAGCCGTTACAAGTCGCAGCCAGCCATGGTCGTGGTGTCCAGCAAATGCTGGAAGATGTACTTGCCGATGTACCGGAAGATGAAAATCCGGAAGAGCATGACAAAAACACGGGTCTGCGTTTAGCGATTATTGGTCGTCCAAATGTAGGTAAATCAACGCTGGTGAACCGCTTGCTCGGTGAAGAGCGTGTGGTGGCATTTGACCAGCCGGGTACAACACGTGACTCGATTTATATTCCATTCGAGCGTGATGGCCGTCAATATACCCTGATTGATACTGCCGGGGTGCGCCGTAAAGGTAAAGTTGATGAAATGATTGAGAAATTCTCGATTGTTAAAACTTTACAGGCAATGAAAGATGCTAACGTAATTGTTGTTGTGGTTGATGCGCGTGATGGTATTGTTGAGCAGGACTTGCATTTGATTGGCTATGCGCTTGAAGCGGGTCGTGCCATGGTCATTGCAGTCAACAAATGGGATAACATGACTGAATATGATCGTAAGCAATGTAAGCTCGATGTAGAGCGTCGCTTCGATTTTATTCCATGGGCCAAAGTACATTTGATTTCTGCATTGCATGGAACGGGTGTGGGCGATCTTTATCCATCGATTCACCGTGCTTATGATTCATCTCGTTTGAAAGTGTCACCAGCAAAAATCACCCAGATTTTAAATGATGCGACAGATGCCCACCAACCGCCGATGGTTCAGGGTCGTCGTATTAAAATGCGTTATGCACACATGGGTGGACAAAATCCGCCAACGATCGTGATTCACGGAAACAAGGTGGATAAAACTCCTGCGGATTATCGCCGTTACCTGGAAAACGTGTTCCGTAAAGTGTACAAGCTTGAAGGTACACCGATTAAAATCGAGTTTAAAACTTCGGAAAACCCGTTTGAAGGCCGTAAGTCTCAAGTGGATGAGCGTGCAGCTGCGCGTAAACGTCGTTATGTACAGAAGTTCAAGAAAGCCGAGAAGAAATTTAAACGCTAATTCTATAGTTTAAATTTTTCGGATAAAAAGCCTGCGTAAAGCGGGCTTTTTTATTACCTATAAAAAATATTTTTTTAATCAGGCTTAATTTTGAATTTAATAAAAATAAAATATTCTTTTAATTATAGTTATTTAGTATAAGTATCAATTTAATATTTATGTGATATGTATCATATTTGTGTGAAATTGTTAATTCAGTCGCAAAAATGAAAACTGACTGAGAAAGATCATAAGAAATTACTGCCTAAATTTGCGGTGATGTGAGGGGAACATGAAAAGAACTGCATTGGCCTTAATCTGTATGATGGGCTTGCCCAGCCTTGCGTGCGCTGAAATGATCAAAGTGAATGGTGAGGGCAGTAGCCCCATTATGAAAAAAGATCCAGTAGGAACACGGAATCAGGCATTGAATAATGCAAAAACTGATGCAGTCATTGCTTTAATCAAAAAAATAAATGGCCCTCAAGCCATGCAGGATGCCGAGCCTCATCTGGCAGATATTGTGAAACAAGTTGACAATGGCTACGTATTTAATCGAGGTAGTCAAACCAACAATAACAATGAACTGGTTACTTCTATTTCAATTGAAATGGATGACCAGGAGTTTCGCCAGATCTTGAATGACTTGGGTTTATCCAAAAAGAATAGCCGAACCAGCCCGATCATGATCGTAATGGATGAGTATTTTGGTGTACCGCGAGATAACTCAAAACCGGTGAAAGAATTTACGTCGTACTTTTCAGATAAGAGCTATGCCTATGATGAAAAGGCCAGCTATGATGCGAAAGAAAGTGCAAAAGCCAGTGAAAGCTCATCATATTCATCAAAAGGCAAATCAGCTTCGGCTTCAGGCTATGCCTATGGTAATTACTATGGTGCAGGAGCCGGTGTTGCTGCACGTTCATCAAGTCATAATAACTCAGGTAAATCTTCTGCTTCAGCAAGCTATAACGCCAGTGAGTCAGCACGTTATAGCCAGTCGGAACGTCAGAATGACATTCAAAATTTTGTGAAATATGTGGAATATCAAACCCCATCGACCACACCTGAGCGTGAAAATCAAACGTTAACCTCAATTGCCCGTGCAGCATCTAAATATGATCTGCGCTTAATGAATTCGGATGTATTTCGTAGCCGTTATCTCAAAGGCAAGAGCATGACCATTCAACAATTGCTGAGTGATGCAGAGCTGGCAAAACTTGCAGTGGCTGCACGTCAGGAAAAAGCGGACTGGTTTATGGTCGGTAGCTCTTATATTTATGACCGTGGTCGTTCAGGTGCAACGGGTCAGTTTGTTTGTGATGGTGCACTCAGCTATAAAATTTATTCAGTCGATGATGGCACACTGATGGGCGGCGATACCCGTACAGAATCATCAACTGCTGCAACGACAGATACTTGCCGTACCAATGTTGCCCGTAAACTGGGTGAAATGACGCTATCTGAAGTAGGTCCACAAATCCTCGCCTATTCGAAAAACCGCAGCATGTATGGTAAGGAAATAACCCTCTTTGTAAAAAGTGTATCAGGTAGCGTATCTAGCCGGTTAGGGGATGACCTGTACGTAGCCTTAGATGAAATGGATGGTGCGGAAAATATCGATATCCGTACCCAGGATGGCAAATTGGTCGAGATGACCATGACTTATAAGAGTGAAAAGCCCTTAAGTGCTGAACTTGCCAAAGCATTGCGCCGGGTAAATCCTGTTCTGTCGAATGCCGAACGCCTGCAAGCAGGGAATACCATTACTTTATGTATTGGTGGTACTCAATGCAAATAAGCTTGAAAAAAGTCATGCTTGCCATGGCGCTGATGGGAACGGCTAGTGCGCAGGCCAATATTCAGGTTTTTCCGGCGAAGGGAATTTACGGGCTGGAACTGCCTTGTCGTCAATCGGTGGAACATATAGATAGAAGCAAACGCATCATCCATTTCCTGTGACTTTAGCAAGGCTGTATCTATAGCGAGACGATTCGTACTCAAGTTGTACAGGCTTTCGAGCAGCAGCTGAAACAGGCCTTGCAAGATCAGGTGGTTACTTCAATTTCCCAACAGAATAAACATCGAAGCTATGTGGCTTCTCTGGAAGTTTTGCGGGCCAGCGAATATGTGGTGCAAAAGGAGTCTACAGCCGAGATTTTTCTGCCAGTCACTTTAAGTTTAAAGTTGACCAATGTCCTATCCGGAGAAGTGATTTATACCGATAGCGCTACTTTATCTCAACCTATACAGGTGCTGTCGACTGATGTCGAGGCGGCTACAACCCGTCAGGCGGTCCAGCAGAAATTTCAAAGTAGCTTGCTGTCCTTGACCCAGCAATTGACCCAGGATCTGCAGAAAAAATTTAAGGTTTCTGAAGTGCAGACTAAGGTGATTGACCGCTGGAAGTCTTATATGGTTTTGGATAAAGGCTTTAATCAGGGGATTGCCAAAGATGATGAGCTGAGCTCGGCTTCAGGAGATTTAATCTGGGTTGTCCATGCTGATAGCGATTATGCTGTGGCATTGCCTGTATTGATGAGTGGTAATTCGAGCCAGTTTAGCAAGATTTCAGCCAATACCCGTCAGGCACTGAACAAGCCTAAAGCTTTGGTGGTGGATGTATTGACTTATCAAGGCGAGTCAAAAGACCTGATTGAGCAGATTTTTTCTGATGCGATCGGAGAAAATGCATCTTTTACCCTTACACCAGTCAACAAACGTTATAGCGTGCTCGCACAGAGTATCAGTGAGCAGACAGGTTTAACTAATCAGGAAACCCAGCATCAGCGTGAACTTCCTGAATTTTTTATTCGTATTAATGTGATTCCTGTAATTGGTTATCAGCAGCAAGTCGGCAAAATGACTGAGCAACAAGTGGTACATAGTGAAGTCTTTGCTGAAATGATTGATCGTTCTGGGCGCGTGATTTATTCGGCGCATGCGACTGATGAAATCAGTGAAACCATTTCACAAGGAATGGGTTTTTCACTGGATACGCGTAAAGAAGTGGCACTCAAAAATGCTTTGGTGAAATTGGGTCAGCAATTCCAAAAAGGGATTACCCGTTCAGACTTGCAGGTAGCGAGTGGTGGTAGCGAGACCATCACGATTTAGGATGTAGGCGAGCGTTTGACCACAGGCATGAAAATTCATGTGTATAACCGTGAAAAAGTTGCTCAGCGTCAAGTGTTAATCCCGACTTGGGAAGCTACAGTCATTGAGCGTCAAGGGACTAAAGTCAAAGCGCAGCTTGATTTTCCTGTGAGTGGAAATGACCGTCTGCCGGTACGTTCGGGTGATAGCATCTTGGTGGATAGCCATGCTGCTGTGGGTGAGTCAAAACTTGCCCGTGTGCTTTGTTCAAGCTTGCATACCGATCAAGTCGGAGAGATTCCATTTTATGGATTTGGTCCGCTGATTTATCACGCATTTACCAGTCAGTCCAAACGTCCATTTTATGCTACAGGTTCAGGTTTTAAAGGGCAGACCAGTTTAGAAACATCAATTATAAAAATGACTGAAAATGCCGGCTTTAAAAAACAGCTTGATTTGAAACTGTATGTGCCCAAAGACGAGTGCTTACAGCCAGCCTTCAAGATTCAGGTTCAAGAAGACTCTATTAAATGCAATGCAGACAAATCCAGCTGCGATGCCACTCTGGTGTTGGCAGGTGGCGCGCGGCGTTTTAATGCAAAACAGGAACGTGTTGGGGCTGTCGGTTTACAGCAAGAAGTTAGTTTAAAAGGCATTGATATCACCCATCGTCATGAAATGTACAACATTCAGATGTTCAAGGCATTACCAAAAATTTTAAATCAGATCGTGCAAAAAGCCGATGCAGTTCAGTAAGGAATTATAAGGGGAAATACTATGAAAAAAATCGCAAGCATCTTGATCTTGGGAAGTGTTGTATTGGCATCGCAAAGTCATGCCGGTCTTGGAACACTCAGCAGTCTGGCATCAAAAGCAGTTGCAACGACAACAGGTACGTCTTCACAGAATCTGGATTTGGCAGGTTTTCTTAAGCAGGCACAAGCCACCAATGCCATGTTTATTCAAAGCCGAACGACACTGGCAACCCTGTTTGCTGAACGTAAAGACAGTGAAGAGCTGAAAACCAAATTAAACAGCTTGAAAACTACCTCTGACGTAAAGGAAAAAGAGGCAATCCAGAAAGAGATTACCAAATTGACCAATGATGTTCTGGATGCATCAAAAAAGGATGAGGCGGCGACACTGGAACGTATTAATGCATTAAGTGTAAGCCAGAAACAGCTTCTGGTTAACTCACTTACTAACTTTGCGATTGCGGGCTTGTCTGCACGCGAACTCGTGCTTAATAGTAAGCAGGTGTCTATGCAAATGCTCAGTAATCCGCGTAGTGTCAGCGATAGCGGTATGTCTTTTATGGATGCCAAAGGCCTATTAGGTGATGTGACTGGAATTGCAAAAAACGCAACAATGGCATTGGTGGAGTATCCGCAATTGATGAAAAAAGCGGGCTTGAACTTTAAGGCGCCAGAATCTGCAGCAGCAAAACCAGTTGATATTTCTGATTCAATCTAAGCAATATGAGTCTAGCCTGTTTTCGAACAGGCTTTCTTTTTTTATCTGGCGACGTAAAATGAAAAAGTCCATCTGTTTCTATGAGCTTTGCATTGTCGCGAAATATTCAAATTTATCTACAAAAAATAGATCAGTTCTTTTCAATTGAACTGCCTCAATCACGGGTAGAGCAAATCAAGAATCGAAAACTGGCAATTTATGCGCATCGTAACCAGTTGCTGTCAGATCAATTCAATCATCCGATCCAATCTCTGGATTTCACCGCCACTGAATATGGCAAGCCTTATTTAAATGACTATCCGGATTTCAGTTTTAATCATAGTCATAGTCAAAATTTCTACGCCCTGGCCACGAGCAGGAATGTCCAAAACTTGGGAATCGATATTGAAGAACTGAGCCGTAAAGTCCGTTTTGAAGCTTTGGCACAGCACGCCTTCCATCCTGAAGAACTCAAAAATTGGCAAGCGCTGGCTTATGACCCTGAATACTGGTTTAAAGTCTGGACGACCAAAGAGGCCGTGTTAAAGGCATCAGGCTTGGGAATCCGGATCAACCTCAACGAATTCAATACTAATATCCATCCTGAGCAAAATGGCGGGCGCTGCGAACATCCAAAGATTGGCGTCTATGCCTATCAAAATTATACGCTTGCTGGCTGCGTGCTCACCGTGGCCTGGCAAAGTGAGCACTCTTGCAACGGGTTGAAATTTCCGGTGATTCAGATTCATCACACTGTCTAAAACAGAATCAACCCAAATATTTTTTATTTTCTAGAAATGATCAGATTACTCAGCCGATTCACAAATTGTGGACTCATCCGCGATAAATGAAATAAAAACTGGCTTTTGAATCCGACAGGATGATGGGTGGCTTGCCAGATGGAATCTTTGAGTTCTGCCAGTTTAAGAATATCTTGTGCAACATCTTCTGCTTTTAAATGCACGCCCATCTTTTTGATGCTTTCTGCCTGCATATCTTTGACCATGGCGGTACTGACGAAAAGCGGCATAACATCCAAGACTCGAATCCCATAGGGTTGCCACTCAATATCCAGACTTTCAGTCAGGCCACGCACTGCAAACTTGCTGGTGGAATAACTGCTTAAATCGGCTTGGCCATAAATCGCCGAAGCTGAAGATAGATTGATGATGCGGGCAAATGAAGATTCTTTTAAATAAGGGAAAGCGGCATGACAGCCGTTCATGACTCCTTTAACATTAATATCCAGAGTCCGATGATGCGCCATAATATCAGTTTCTTCAAAAGGGCCTGAATATAAAATCCCGGCATTATTGACCAGAATATTGATTTCACCTGCCCAAGCTGAAAATTCGGCTAAAGCTGTTTCCCAGGACGTATAACCAGCCACATCCAGAAAACCGGCTTTGGCATGTTCGCCCAGTTGCTGGGCCAGTTGTTCTGCCTGCTCCACCTGAACATCATAAATACCCACCTTGTAGCTGTGCTGGTAAAATAGGGCGGCTGTCGCGGCACCAATTCCTTGTGCTGCACCGCTAATCAATATACTGTGCATGTGCCTGATCTCCTTATTGTCTTTTTTTTGAGCATAACAAGAAACTGGCAGATTGACGCGACAATTTGGTAAAAAAAAGAGGTTTTTAAACATGGAACAACTACTCAAGGTCATGCGCGAATTACGTGAAAAATGTCCATGGGATCAGCAGCAGACCCCCGAATCTCTGACCAAATATGCCATTGAGGAAGCTTACGAAGTCGAAGCGGCAGTCCGCTCTGGAAAAGTCGACGATGTCCGCGATGAGCTGGGTGATTTGCTGTTACAGGTAGTGTTCCAGTCGCAAATGTATAGCGAGCAGGGGGCTTTCGATTTTCAGGATGTGGTTCAGGCCATTACCGATAAACTGGTTCGCCGTCATCCGCATGTATTTCAGGCTGAACAATTTGCAAAAATGAGTCCGGAAGATGTGTCTGAGCTATGGAAAGAAATCAAACAGCAAGAAAAGCAGGGCAAGCCGCGTTCACGTCTGGATGATATTAAACATGCACCGGCTTTGGTGCAGGCCGATGAAATTCAAAAAAATGTCGCCAAAATCGGTTTTGATTTTCCGGACATGGCGGGTGCTTATGCCAAGCTGGAAGAAGAACTGGCTGAATTAAAAGCAGCGGTAGCCGGACAAAATTCCGATGAAATACAGGAAGAATTTGGTGACTGCTTATTTTCTCTGGTCAATGTTGGACGTAAACTTGGCATCTCCAGCGAGATGGCATTATTGGGGACGATCCATAAATTCCGGACCCGCTTTGCCTTAATGGAAGATCAGGCACAATTACAGCAATTAGACCTGGAAAAACTGTCACTGGCTGAACTTGATCAGCTCTGGGAACAGGCTAAATTAGAATTAAAACAAAGAGCAGCACATGAAAAAAACACCTTATCGAATCGGTCCAACATGGATTAATCTTCTTCTGAGTTGCTGGCTGGGCTTTATTTCTATCGGAACAGCGCATGCGACTGCGACCGATTATATGGAATGGAAGACCCAACAACAGCAACACGACGCCCGCCTGAAGAAAAAAGCTGCCGCTACGGCTTCATCAGAAAGCAATCACTATCTGGCGAAGCCTGCATTATCGGCATCTTCCGCTGCTAATAAAATCAGTTTGAATAATGCAACAGTGGAGCAATTACAGCAGCTAAATGGTATTGGTCAAAAAAAGGCTGAAGCGATTATTGAACATCGGCAAAAAAACGGAAAATTCAAAAGCATTGAAGAGATCCAGCTGGTCAAAGGTATTGGGCCGGCATTATTTGCCAAAAACAAGGCCAAACTGGCCTTGTAAGGCGACAGCATGGATCATGACTAGCTGATTGATTTGACTCGCAGGATTGACATAATCAAATTGCCCTTTAGGCGTGTAAGCGATATGATTAGCGTCATCTTAGAATTTTACGTTCAGACGTAGGAGACAGCGTCTTTTGCAAACTTTGCGCGCGTCAAAATGTGGTTTATCAACCGCTCAATTACCTTCTTATATTCTCGATGTGATTGATGCCTTAAACAAGGCAGGCTATGAAGCTTATATCGTGGGTGGTGGTGTTCGAGATCTGATGTTAGGTTTGAATCCTAAAGATTTCGATGCAGTCACCAATGCCACCCCGGCTCAGGTCAAGGAAGTTTTCGGACGACGTTGTCGAATTATCGGACGACGTTTCGAACTGGCGCATGTCTATTCAGGGCGGGAACTGGTTGAAGTGGCAACCTTCCGTGCACCCCCCAAAAAAGCAGTGACCTCGGCCGCGGGGATGATTCTGCGTGATAACAACTGGGGCAGCATCGAGCAGGATTTTGCCCGCCGTGATTTCTCCATCAATGCAATGTATTACCAGCCGCGTAAAGGCATTGTGCTGGATTTCTGCAATGCAGTGGATGATATCCACAGCAAAACCTTACGCTTACTCGGTGATCCGACTTTAAGATTTGAAGAAGATCCGGTGCGGATGCTACGAACCTTACGTTTTGCCGCCAAGCTGAACTTTAATATTGATGAAGCGATTCTGGATGTCTTTACGCCGGAAATGACCCAGTTGCTGCGTGATGTTTCTCCGCATCGACTTTATGATGAATCACAGAAGCTGTTCACCATGGGACACCTGAATCGTGTCTTGCCCATGCTAATCGATTTCGGGATCTGGCAGCAGTTATTTGCAGATATCAAGCCTGAAATTACGCCGTTTATGGAACGCGCTGCGAAAAATACCGATCAGCGTATTTCGATTGGCAAGACCATCAACCCTGCATTTTTTTATGCAGTACTGTTATGGCAGCCATTCCTGGAACGTTGTGAATTCTATCTGAATAAAGGCGTGGTAGCGGCCGAAGCCCGTGCCCAAGCTGGTCTCGACGTATTAAAACGTCAGGCAACCCGCACTATTATTCCACGCTTTGCGGAAACTTTTATTCGTGAAGTTTGGGAAATGCAGACCCGTTTGCTGAACCCGAAACCACAGCAAATCGAGGCTTTGTCCAGCCATGCGCGTTTCCGTGCCGGCTTTGACTTTTTGCTGTTGCGTGAAAAATCAGGCGATGCAACTGCACAAGGCATGGGTAGCTGGTGGGATGCTTATCAGCAAATGAGCGGTGACGAGAAAGAACGGGCCATCAGCCAGTATAACCGTCAGCGTGCCAAGAGCCGTCGCAAGGCGAGTCAAGAAGAACATCTGGAACAGAAACTGACCCAACAGCAAGATCTTGCCGAGATTGAGCCATTAGTGAATGAACCTGAACCACGCAACCGTCGGGTGCGTAAAGCCAAGTTTGAAGACAAAGTGAAACCTCTGTCGCATGTGGCAGCCAGTGCCAGCGGTGAAATTGGCGCAGATCATCCGATTATGAAACGTAAGCGGGTAAAACGTGATCTGAGCCAGGTGGTGTTTGGGCCAACACAATGATCGTGACGTATATTGGCCTGGGCAGTAACCTGGGCGATTCACGCCAGATTCTGGCAGAAGCTGTACAGAAACTGGCGACCTTGGGGCAGGTGAAAACTTCGCATCTGTATCAAAGTCCACCGATGGGGCCACAGGATCAGCCAAACTATCTGAATGCAGTGGTGCAGTTAAATACCGATCTGGCAGCTTTAGGCTTGCTGGATCGCCTGCAAGCTTTTGAGCAGGACGCTGGTCGGGTACGTTTACGTCATTGGGGCGAACGTACGCTGGATCTGGACTTGCTGCTCTACGGTAATGAGCACATTCAAAATGAACGCTTAACTGTGCCGCATGTTGGGGTATTAGAGCGTGATTTTGTCCTGATTCCACTTCTGGATATTGAGCCTGAATTACAGGTTTATGGACACAGATTAAAAGACCTGGACATCGTTAAACAGTCGACCCTCGCGGTACTCGATGACAGCAACTGGGCAAATATTTAATTTTTAAGTGATGGTAGCTTTGTCAGAACTTTCAAGCATAGAGGAACATTTTCATGGTCAGTCTGAGTGATTTAAGACGCTTTAAAGCAGAGGGACGCAAATTTTCATGTCTGACTTGCTATGATGCCAGTATGGCCAAAGCCATGGAAATTGCCGAAGTGGACAGCATTTTAATTGGCGATTCTTTAGGAATGTCAATTCAGGGCCGTGATTCGACTTTGCCGGTCACGGTTGTGGATATGGCTTATCATACGGCTGCGGTACGCCGTGGTAACCAGCATGCTTTTATCATGACTGACTTGCCATTTATGAGCTATGCCACCTTGAATGATGCCTTGCAAAGTTCGAAAACCGTGATGCAGGCTGGTGCGCAAATGGTCAAGATGGAAGGCGGTGCATGGTTGGCAGAAACTGTGCAAGTGCTGACCCGTAACGGTATTCCGGTGTGTGTGCATTTGGGTCTGACGCCGCAGTCGGTACATGTCTTTGGCGGTTATAAACTGCAAGCCCGTACCCGTGAAGCGGCCGATCAGCTCATTGCGGACTGTAAGGCAGTGGTCGAGGCGGGTGCTGCACTATTGCTACTTGAATGCGTACCAGCACAGCTTGGCCAGGAAATCACCGAACTGTTTCCGCAGATTCCGGTCATTGGCATTGGTGCAGGTGCAGCTACAGATGGTCAGGTATTGGTGGTTCAGGACATGCTCGGTTTGACTTTTGGACATACCGCAAAATTTGTACGTAATTTTATGCAAGAACAATCGGGTGCGACAGCCATTCTGGATGCTTTTAAAGCCTACCATGCTGCAGTTTTAGATGGATCTTTCCCGGCACCAGAACAAACTTTTCAGGTTGAATTGTAAGATGAAAACAGAAACCACCATTCAGGGCTTAGCGGCATCATTAAATCCGGCGCGTACCAGTCGCAAGATTATCGGTTTTGTACCGACCATGGGCAATCTGCATCAGGGACATTTAAATCTGGTGCGTGAAGCACGTAAGTTGTGTGATGTGGTGGTGGTCAGTATCTTTGTCAATCCGATTCAGTTTGGGCCCAATGAAGATTTTGATAGCTATCCGCGCACGCTTGAACAGGATCAACAACTATTGGCTGAAGTTGGTTGTGACATCGTGTTTGCGCCGACGGTTGAGCAAATGTATGGCAAAAAACCGCGTCTGACCAATATCAGTGTCTCTGACATTACCAATGATTTATGCGGTTTGCAGCGTCCCGGCCATTTTGATGGTGTGGCGGTGGTGGTCACTAAATTGTTTAATATCGTACAGCCGAATTACGCCTTCTTTGGCCAGAAAGATTATCAGCAATTGGCGGTGATTCGTCAGTTTGTACAAGACCTGAATATTCCACTGGAAGTGATTGGTGTACCGATTGCCCGTGCAGAAGATGGCCTGGCTTTAAGTTCGCGCAATGGTTATTTAAGCGAAGAGCATCGTGCAATCGCACCGGTCATTTATCAAAGCTTGCAACGGGCTGAACAGCAATTACATGCAGGCGTGGAACTGGATACGGTATTGGCCGAAATTCGTCAGAGCCTAACCGATGCCGGTTTCGTTGTTGATTATGTTGAAGCCCGCACGCCAGAATTACAAAAAATTCATACGTTTAATCAAGATCTTGTGTTACTTATAGCTGCAAAGCTGGGGAATACACGTCTGATCGATAACCTGCAGGTTAAATACACTGCCGGCTAAGATGAAAGGGTAGCATGCATGAAGCGCATTTTAATTGTCACAGGACAATCTGGTTCGGGTAAATCATCTGCATTACAGGTGCTTGAAGATCTGGGTTATTACTGTATTGATAATTTGCCTTTGGCATTGCTTCCCGAAATTGTGGCAAAACTGGACAGCGAAAACAATCTGGAACAGTTGGCGCTGGGCGTCGATGTGCGCAGTACCCGGGCAGATTTACAAGAATTTGATCATGTATTTGAGCAACTGCAACAGCATGGTTCGGTCGATATTATCTATCTGACCACGCAGGATCAGGAGCTGATTGCCCGTTTTAGTGCTTCGCGTCGGCCGCATCCTCTGGCGTCACGCTTTAAAAGTCTGAATCAATGCATTCAGGAAGAAAAAATCCTGTTAATGCCGATTCAGTTGCGTTCTACGGTGCATATCGATACCACCGATAAAAGCGTGCATGACCTGAAACATACTTTGTTGTCCAAGCTCGGACAGGCCGATAACCTGATCCTGATTTTACAATCTTTTGGTTATAAGCATGGCATTCCACTGGATGCCGATTATGTCTTTGATGTCCGGCATTTGCCGAATCCGCATTGGGAACTGGAACTGCGCAAATTTTCAGGGCTAGATCAGCCGGTGCAGGCGTTTTTACAAAAGAGCGATCAGGTCGAGGATATGTTCAATGATCTGTATCATTTTCTGGACAAGTGGTTGCCGACCTTTGCTGAAGGGCATCGTCATTATATGACCGTGTCGATTGGCTGTACCGGTGGTCAGCATCGTTCTGTTTATATTGTGGATAGACTAAAAAAAGCCCTTGAGGCAAAATGGTCTATTCAAGTCCTCCATCGAGAAATGAAGCACTGGTCATGATTGATACGACAGTTGACGTAATTAATAAACTGGGTTTACATGCACGCGCATCTGGTAAACTGATAGAAGTTACCACCAAATTTCGTTCCAGTATCCAGATTGGCAAAGCGGATAAACTGGTAGATGCAAAAAATATCATGTCCTTGCTGATGCTCGGTGCGGGCAAAGGAACAACTTTACGCTTGGTGATTGAAGGAGCAGACGAGGACAAAGCCTTATCTGAAATTCAGGCACTATTTGCAGCAAAATTTTATGAGGCAGATTAATCGTGGCACGTCGACCGAACAGTTTAACTGAAGAAGATTTTGATTCTTTAGAGGGACGCGCAAGTAAGACCGAACAGAAAAAAGCAGTCCAGCGTATGGCTGCTTTGGGTGCGCAGCTTGCAGAGCTGAGCGCTAAACAAATTAAAAACCTACCCGTAGATGAGCGTTTGATTGATGCCTTGCTTGATGTGCAGGCAATTAGTTCACATGAAGCACGTCGTCGTCAATTTTCACGGATTGGTAAATTATTACGCAATGAAAATGAAACGGTGATTTTGTCTTATTTAACACCCAAACAAGGTCTTAAAAAGACAGCTCAATTACAGCGTTGGGTGGATCGAATTGTTAAAGATGGTGATCCAGCCATCAATGAATTTACCAAAAACTATAATGCGACAGAGCGTCATACCTTACGTCAACATTATCTTCGGGTACACCGTGATTTAAAGAATCAAGCACCTGAAGAAGAGGTGAATGCTTCTAAATTAAAGCTGTTTAACTATGTGCAGCAAGTAGCGTTGATTTCTGATAATTAAGCAGTTATTTAAAAAGCGGTCTTTTTAGGCCGCTTTTTTATAGCTATTCTGAGCCGATTGGTTTGACGTAGACATGCATAGCCTATAAGTGATCTATCTTAATATTTCTATTCCAGCTTCTAAAACTGCACTGAGGATAAAAAACACAAAATTTTCGCAATTAATTTGTTAATGAATGTAAGTTCTTTACAATTCTCAGTGGTTTTTTGGGTATGTTTTTAGTTGAAATGCTGATATTTAAGTATTTCTTACATTGGAATTGTTAAGATATTTTAAAAAATTAAAAATTAATTCTGAGCATTATTAGGTAGATGAAGCCTGATATAAAATCTATTTTTAATCATAAGGTCAAGCTATATAATTGAAAAATCATTAGCTTTTACTCTAAGTAGGGTAAAAAGCGATGGTGGGTATTTTTTAGTCAGTAGTGTGTTACAGTGAATATAAATAAACATGCTTATTTTAGGTGAGATATATTAATTTCAAATGCTTATGTAGATTTTTTTCGAATAGTAAATTTTCAAGTTATTCTTAATCAATTAAATATCAGTGCTTTGCAGTTAAGAATGTATCTGGATAGAAACAGGTTAACAAATCCTTTAACCTATAGGTGAGTTTTCATCGTTGAGTAAATATAGAATCTTTGTTATTGATTGTATAAATTTGGTCGGCTGTGTTTTCTATATTCCATAAACATTCAGAGAGGCAGACATGGAACTAAAACTGCTAGAGGTCGGTCAGAATACGGAGCAATTAAGCTCGTGCCGTATATCTCTCATTTTAGGTGTCTATACCTCTAACAACCTATTAGACACCTTTTGTAAGATCGCCCGTAAAGTTTTAAACGTTAAAACCAGTATTATTCGCTTCCACACGGAGCCCTATATCTGGTACAGCTGTCCGCGCGGTTTCCGGGCTTTGCACGCCCCGCAGGACGTGAATCTGCCTACGTATCTGCAACACGCAGATGTCATCGACCAGATGCATCCTGCTTATACAGAACTGTCAAATTATCTGAAAGATCTCGGTGTAGCGCATCAGAGACTGGTTGCATTTAATTTAAAATCGAGTAACAGTGTATCTTTTGGACAAGTCATTTTCTTTGATGATCAGACCGAACTGTTTGATCAGGACGATATTGCCACTATTAAACAATTTGCTGAAAGTTTAGTGATTCGAATTCAGCTCAATCAAGAACATACTGAACTGAAAGAATTATATGAACAGCAATGCGCACTCAACTTCAGTAAAACCAAATTTTTCCAGATTATTGCGCATGACTTGCGTGCACCATTTCATGGTTTACTGGGCTTTTCCGAAGTGCTAGCGCAGGAGCGTGACACTCTGGACGAATCCAGTATCCAGAGCATCGCGGATTATTTATATGATAATGCACAATCGACCTATAACCTGCTGGAAAGCCTGCTGACTTGGGCGATGGCAGAGGGTGGACGCTTTATTTATCATCCGATTAATTATGAATTGAAACAATCCAGTAATATTGTGTGCAGTGTGCTGAAAAGTCTGGCCTTAAATAAAAAAATTGAACTGGTTGATAATATTCCTGAAGACATCAAGGTACATGCGGATATCAACATGATTACCTCTGTCTTGCAGAACCTGGTGTCGAATGCGCTTAAATTCACCCCGGTGAATCAAGGCGGTAAAGTGATTTTAGCTGCAGAAATGGAAGGCGAGCAGGTCAAGATTACGATTCAGGATACTGGCTTGGGCATGACTGAAGAGCAGATGCAGAATCTGTTTAAACCGACTTTGGGTGTGAGTGTCAGAGGCACAGCTGAAGAGAAAGGGGCAGGTTTGGGTCTGGTGCTCTGCAAGCGCTTTATTGACCTGAACCATGGTCAAATTGCTGTAGATTCCAAAGAGGGTCGGGGTACGACCTTTACCGTGCATTTACCGATGGTCACCAATGATCATCAGGCACTGGTGCTTGAAGATGTACATATCGAGCAATCTTAAAGAAGTAAATTTCAAGCTAAAACATTCCCACTGAGACAAAACTCCTGCTATAACTAAGCAGAATGTTTCAGGGGAAGAGTTGAGTGATGAATGCGGCACAATTGCAGAAAACCTTAAGAGCCAGCCAATATGCCGAACAGGTATTGGCCAATCACCAGAGTCTACTGGAACAGGATTATGCAATTGACCAGTTTCAAGGCTCACTCAGTCGGGAATATATTGATCAGCTGGTGCAGCACTGCATCCTGAATATAAGCGATGAAGCAACGTGGATGCGCGCAATGCGTATTTTGCGGGCTCGATTGATGTTTCGTTGGATCTGGCAGGATGCCAATCAACTCACCGATGTCATTACCCTCACCCAAGAACTCTCCGATTTTGCCGATGCCTGCATCTGTGCAGCGAAAAATTTTGCCCGTATTCCGGTCGCTGCCAAGTATGGTCAGCCGATTGGTTATAATGGAAAAGTTCAGGATCTGATTGTCATCGCCATGGGGAAACTCGGTGCCCAAGAACTCAATCTTTCCAGTGATATTGACCTGATTTTTGCCTTCGACGAACAGGGTGAAACCGATGGGCGTAAATGTATTGATGTGCAGCAGTTTTGCATCCTGTGGGGACAAAAACTGATTCATTTGCTGGATCAGATCACGGCGGATGGTTTCGTATTCCGGGTGGATATGCGCCTGCGTCCTTGGGGCGATGGTTCGGCGCTGGCCATTAGCCACGCGGCCTTAGAAAAATATCTGAGCCAGCATGGACGTGAATGGGAGCGTTATGCCTGGATTAAAGCGCGTATTGTCAATCCAAGCCCAGAAGGCGATGAGCTGCTGGAGATGACCCGTCCATTTGTATTTCGCAAATACGTCGACTACAGCGCTTTTGAAGCCATGCGCGAAATGAAAGCCATGATCGAGCGCGAAGTGCAGCGCCGTAATATTGAAGATGATATCAAGCTCGGAGCCGGTGGCATTCGCGAAGTCGAATTTATCGTGCAGGTGTTTCAGCTGATTTATGGTGGAGCCAAGCTTGAATTGCAGGATCGCCAGTGTCTGGTGAATCTGAATCATCTGGATGATGCCGAGTTACTGGATGAACAGGCGGTGCAGGATCTGGAAGATGCCTATTTATTCCTGCGCCGGGTTGAGCACGCGATTCAGGCCCTAAATGACCAGCAAACGCAATTACTACCGACAGAGCCAGAGTTAAGGGCACGGATGACGGACACACTTGGTTTTGCTGATTGGGAAAGCTTTATGGCATATCTCAATGAAAAGCGTGACAAAGTGATGTATCAGTTTGATCATTTAATCAAGGAAAATGGTCCAGATACCCTGGTTGAAAGTTTTTCACAGCTGGAAAAAAAACTCAAAGAAGTGTTGGATGAGAATGCGAAAAATCTCGTTTATGAGTTCTGGAATGGGCATGCCTTAAAAAAATTACCAGCCAAAGCAGTGCAGCGTTTAAAAACCTTCTGGCCGCATTTAATCGAAGCAGTTTTACAGTCAGATGATCCTCAGGTGGCGTTGGTGCGCTTAATGCCCTTAGTCGAATCAGTGATGCGCCGTACGGTATATCTGGTGATGTTAATCGAGAGTAAAGGGGCGTTGCAGCGACTGGTGAAGATGGCCACGGTCAGCCCCTGGATTTGTGAAGAACTGACCCATTATCCGGTGCTACTGGATGAATTCCTGTCGATGGATTTTGAATTGCCGAAACGAAAGGATCTGGAAGATTCCTTGCGCCAGCAACTGTTACGGATTGAAATTGATCAGGTCGAAGACCAGATGCGGGTTTTGCGCCTGTTTAAAAAATCTAATGTTCTGGCCGTTGCCGCCAGTGATGTGCTGGCAGAAAGCCCGCTGATGAAAGTTTCCGATGCCTTGACCGATATTGCTGAAGTATCGGTGAATGCAGCGCTGCATCTGGCTTATCAGATTGTTGCGAAAAAGCATGGTTTTCCACTGGATGCTGAAGGGCAGCGCTGTTCAGTTGAGCATACGGCTTTTGCAGTCATTGGTTATGGTAAAGTCGGTGGAATTGAACTGGGTTATGGTTCGGATCTGGATCTGGTGTTTATTCACTACATGGGTGAACAGGCCGATACAGATGGACTCAAGCCGATCAGTGGCTTTGAGTTTGCCATGCGCGTGGCACAAAAATTCATGTCACTGATGACCACGCAAACTCTGGATGGACGTGTATATGAGGTCGATACCCGCTTGCGTCCATCGGGCGAAGCTGGGCTTTTAGTGACCAGTTTAAAAGCCTTTGAACAATATCAGTTCAAGAGCGCCTGGTTATGGGAGCATCAGGCCTTGGTGCGAGCCCGTCCAATTGCGGGTGAAATGAGCTTGCGGAAAAAGTTTGAAGTCTTGCGCCGGGATATTTTGATTCAACCCCGTGATGAAAATTATGTGCGGGCAGAAGTACTGAAAATGCGTCAGAAAATGAAGGAGCATCTGGGTTCTTCCGCCGATCAAAAAAAAGATGGTATTTTTCATTTAAAACAAGATGCAGGTGGTATCGTAGACATCGAATTTATGGCACAGTATGCGGTGTTGGCTTGGAGTGGGACGAATAAAGATCTCGCCCATTTCTCCGACAATGTACGAATTCTTGAGGATGCCGCAAAATCAGGTTGCTTATCCAGCAACGATGCGACTGCTCTGATTCAAGCTTATCTCCGTGAACGCGCCGAGAGCCATCGCTTAGCCCTTGCAAATCAATCCATGCAAGTGTCTGCAAGCGACTGGCACGATACCCGAATGACCGTTTGCAAGTTATGGCAAAGACTGATTGATCCAAGTGCAGACTTTGCACTGGATAGTGAATAATTGTGAGAAATTGGAGTTTGTGGCATGAATTTGGCTGATCGTGATGGTTTCATTTGGCAAGATGGACAACTAGTTGACTGGCGTGAGGCAAAAACTCACGTATTAACACATACTTTGCATTACAGCATGGGTGTGTTTGAAGGCGTCCGAGCTTATGAAACCCCGAATGGAACGGCTATTTTCCGTCTTAAAGAACATACCAAGCGTTTGTTGAATTCTGCAAAAATTTATCAAATGAAAGTTCCATTTGATCAAGCAGCATTAGAACAGGCTCAAATTGATGTTGTTCGTGAAAACAAATTAGCGTCTTGCTATTTACGTCCAATTATTTTTATTGGTTCTGAAAAACTCGGTATCGCTGCAACTGACAATACCATTCATGCCGTAGTTGCGGCATGGAGCTGGGGTGCTTACCTCGGTGAAGAGGCGATGGCGAAGGGAATTCGCGTAAAAACGTCTTCATTTACCCACCATCATCCGAACGTGACCATGTGTAAGGCTAAAGCATCAGGTAACTACACCTTGTCGATTCTTGCGCATCAGGAAGTGGCGCATTCAGGTTATGATGAAGCAATGCTGCTCGACCCACAAGGCTATGTATGCCAAGGTTCAGGCGAAAACGTATTCCTGGTGCGTGATGGCGTGATTCATACGCCTGATATCGCAGGTGGTGCGCTGGATGGTATTACCCGTCAAACGATTATTACGATTGCTAAAGACTTGGGTTATGACGTAATTGAACGCCGTATTACCCGTGATGAGTTCTACATCGCAGATGAAGCATTCTTTACCGGCACTGCTGCAGAAGTAACACCAATCCGTGAATACGATGACCGTCAGATTGGTGAAGGTGTACGTGGTCCAATCACCACTCAAATCCAGAAAGCATATTTTGATGCAGTTCAGGGCAAAGACCCGAAATATGCACACTGGTTAACTTATGTGAAGTAATTAATAATTTACTGATTGAAAAAACCTCTCATTTGAGAGGTTTTTTTTAACTGATGTACTTATTCTGCCGAACTTATGTCATCATATTCAGCATCAAGAAGATTTTAAGATGAGCTTAGGCATACGCAATGAGTAACATCGTTATTTGTATGAAATGGGGAACCAAATACGGTTCGGAATACGTCAATCGTTTATACAATATGGTTAAACGACATACGACAGTCGACTTTAAAATGGTCTGTCTGACGGATCGTACTGAAGGCATTGATCCTGCAGTACAATGTTTCCCTATTCCACCTCTGGCATTGCCTGAGGGTGCCCCTGAGCGTGGCTGGAACAAGCTGTCCACTTTTGAGCCTGATCTTTATGGTTTAGAAGGCAATGCACTCTTCCTCGATCTTGATGTAGTGATTGTCGATAATATCGATGAGTTCTTTACCTATCCGGGCGACTTTCTGATTATCCATGACTGGAAACGGCCGTGGCGTATTACCGGTAACAGTTCGGTTTACCGGTTTAAACTGGGTGCTTTCCCAGGTCTGTTACCTTATTTCCGTGAAAACTTTGATGAAATCCGTAAAAAATTCCGTAATGAGCAAGCCTATTTGTCTTGGTATGTAGACCGTGAAGGTAAACAGACCTATTGGCCAGAAAGTTGGTGCAAGAGCTATAAGTATCATTGCCTGCAAAAAATCCCGATGGCTTACTTTAAGCCCCCTGTGAAACCTGAAGGCGCTAAAATTATTGTATTCCACGGTGAAATTAATCCGCCAGATGCAGTGAATGGTGGTGGTGGGAAATGGTACCGTTATGTATTGCCATCGCAGTGGATTAAGGATGCTTGGCAGTAAGCTGAATCAATGAGAAATTGAAAGAGATTTAATTTCAAATGCCGGTAAGAAAGAAAAGTAAGTTCGAACAATGGTTTTCATTTAGTCGTCATCAGCGTCGTTTTGGTGCTGAAAAGATTTATGCGCAATTTGGTCAAGCCGATTTAAATCAGTTAAAAAATACCATCATTGATGGGGATCAAATTCAATATACGCATGGTTCGGCCAAAGATCTCAATGAGCATATTGAACAACTCAAACAGGAGTTTGTGGGGCAGTCTGCATTAAATCATTTCCATGCCAGTCTGATTGTTTTAATTCGCCGTGAGGTCGATACTCAAAATAATTATGACAAATTCAAGGCATTATGGATGGCTGAACGAGATTTTCTTGTACAGTCATTGAATATACGCTGGCTGATTTCAGCCTGTGATACTTTTATTGATTTTGATGAAGACGTAACTCTAAAAGCCATTTTGATGAATGCAGTGGTATTGATTAATACGCTTAAGTTACAGGAAACAGAACGTTTTTTGTGTGATCAGTCTTTAACTGTAAATCAGGAGCATCAGCAGTTATTACAACAACAGCGCTATGCCTTATTTGATGGTACGGCTGCATTTGCGGTTGGAACTGATGATACTTTACGTAATATGCGATGGCGTCTCGAGCAAATATGTGAGGCTCATGAACTGGGTCAAATTGTAATTGAGGTTTTTGACAGATTACAGCTTGATCAGAATAATAATATATATTCACGTTTTAAACAGCGTCACACTCGTGAAAAGACGAGATGGTGGTAATTGTGAATATTTTGATTATTAATTTAAAAACATCGAAAGACCGATTAGAGTTTCAAAAAAAGCAATTTGAAAAATTGGGATTGCCTTTTGACGTCTTAGAAGCATTTTCAGTTGTTGATTTGAATGAAGAGCAATACCAAAAGCTCGGTTTTGGTTGGCAAAGGCCTTTGCGTAAAGTTGAGGTAGCGTGCTTTCTCAGTCACCAAAAAGCCTGGGAAGAAGTAATAAAAAGGAATCAGCCCTGTTTAATTCTTGAAGATGATGCCGTATTGGCTTCAAATGTAAAAGAAATTTTAAACGAAATTGAGCAGCATCAATTTTTAGATGTGGACTTAATTAATCTGGAAGTAAGAAGTCGTAAAAAAATTATAAGTCGAAAACCTGTATGCACCTTAAATCATACTCAGGTTAAATTATATGGTTTATATCAAGATCGTACTGGAGCAGCAGGTTACATTCTCTATCCAAGTGGTGCGAAAAAACTATTAGATCGTTTGGCGAAAACAGCGCCAGCGATTGCAGATGGATTTATATTTTCGGCTTATGAGTTACAGTGTTTGCAAGTCGAACCTGCAGTGATTATTCAAGAAGATCAGCTTGGTGCTTATGGTCTCTTACAACAAGGGCATTTTGATTCGACCATTGGGCGCTCTGAACACTTTAAACCTGAATTCAGCTCTATCAAAGAAAAATATAAGTTTAAAAAAAGACGTTTAGTAGGACAAATTGCAATGGCGATACGATATTTGCAGGTCATGGGAAAGGCAGAAAAAAGATTGATCAATCTAGATCAAGAAAAATTTATTCAGGATTAGTGCTTCATGAAAAAAACAATCGTATTAGCCATTTTTACTTTACAGGGAAATGGCGCTGAACGTTTTGCTTTAACCTTGGCAAAGGGCCTAATTGATGCAGGTCATGAAGCACATATTGTTTATTTTAAAAATATTATTGATTTACCGATTCCTGAGGGCGTAAAACTTCACTTTTTTGATTATCAAAAGTATCGTGCAATTCCTAAATTTATGCGTGCCAGTTTTGCAGCAAAAGCATTTGATCGGTTTGTTATTAAAAATATTGGGATCCCTGATCTTGTCCTATCAAACTTATTTCCTGTTGATTTTATATTATCAAAAAGTCAGTTACCGAATGTTCATTTAGTCATTCATAACACGACGAGTTTGGAATATGGTGAAAGATTAGAGGGAATGAAAAAACAGTTGGATAAAGTTTATTTAGCCAAGCCTTGTGTAGCAGTAAGTAAGGGTGTCGAAAAAGACTTTATTAAAGTATTTGGCTCAAAAAGTCGGATTACTACAATTTATAATCCGATTGATGTGGAACAAGTGGTTTCAACAGCAAATGAATATATTCCTGATATTGAAAAACCATATATTGTAAATGTTGGGAAGTTTAAGCAACAGAAACGACATGATATTTTAATTAAAGCTTATGCAAAAGCCAATGTTCAAGAAAAGCTGGTTTTGGTCGGGACTGGTGAACTATTAGAAACTTCTAAAAAATTGGTTAAAGATTTAGGGATAGAAGGCAAGGTTATTTTTACAGGCTTCAAAAAAAATCCCTACCCATATATTAAGCATGCAAAATTTATGGTTTTGTCGTCTGATTTTGAAGGGTTGGGTTTAGTAATTTTAGAAGCTTTAGCTTTGGGTATTCCCGTTATAAGTACTGATTGCCCTTCGGGTCCCAATGAAATTTTACAAGCTAATAATCTCGTTGCTGTAGGCAATATTTTTGAACTTTCGCTTAAAATCAATCAAGCATTAAAAGAGGTAGATAATTATTCAACAAATTTGAATCCATCTTTTACCCAAACTTATGCTGTTGCGGAATATATACGGTTAATCGATTAACTTAATAAATTTATCAGCCATCTCTTTAATATCGTAACGTTTTGATAAGTTTGGGGGAATTTGATATGGATTTTCTAATATATCTTCGATAGAATTTTTTAATTCTGCACGATTATTTGGTTGTACTAGACCGCGTTGCATATCAGGGGTAAAAAATTGATGTGATACTCCTTCGCTGCAATTATATGCAACGACATGAGTGCCATTTAATAGAGCTTCTCCAATAACAAGACCGAAGCCTTCTGTCTGAGAAGGGAGAACTAATATTTTACTCTTTTTAATATACTCGATAGGCTCATCCACCCAGCCAGTAAAATGAACACGATCGCTAATATTTAGTTGATTGACTAATTTTAAAAGTTTGTCTTTTCTTGCTCCATCACCAATAATAATCATATTTTTAATAATATGAGAATTTTTTAGAGCAAATAAAGCATGTTCAATTTGTTTGGAAGGTGATAAACGACCAACATAGCAAATATCCCATACTTTTTCTTTCTTTTCAGATTGTATTGTATCTTTTAAATTTAATCCATTATAAATAACATTTATATTAGAATTCTCTAAAATTTGAGAATATTTCAATTTTAAATCTTTATTAAGTACGATAAAATTTTTGTTTGAAAACACTTCCTTAAATTTATTAATAAATTTTCTCTTCTTATATATATTTCTTAATATTTTAATCGGATTTGAAGTTTTATTAAATTCAGGAAGAATATCTGCTTGTGACCATATCCATATATTTGGATGATTAATAAATGATATGCTTAAATATGCATACCAAATAGTTAATATAACAGCTTCAGGTTTTATTTCATCAATAAGAGACTGGAGTTGTTCTTTCTTACTAGATTCTAATTTTTTGTCTATTAATAACTTCCCACCAACAAATTTAATAGGAAAATCAATAGATTGAATATTGAAACTCTTAGTCTTTTCTTTATAATTATTTATATCAATTAAGGTTATGATGTTTATTTCATAGCCTCTCTCTTGCAGTTTTTTTGCAAGATTAAGAGTCATAATTTCTGCACCACCACCTTTAAGATGATCAATAATAAAAAGAATTTTTTTCTGATCTTTCATTTTAAACCTAATTTTTAAGTTTTAATTTAAGTAGCTAATTTTTACTATGAGTAATATAAACTTTTGTCATTTTCCAACTTCCTAAACCTTTTATATCCCCACAAATACTGTTCTGGAGCGACATTAATCATGCGCTCCATTTCTTTATTTAAGGTATCAACCGACAGTTGTAAATCTTTAGATACAATATCATTTGATAATTTAGTCACGTAAATATCGTAGCCAGACAAATCCTCTCGTCTTAAACAACTAAGCCCAACTACAGAACATTGTGTTTTAGCTGCCAGTTTGGAAAGTAAGGTAGAAGATAGCGCATTCTGATTGTAGAAAAGTGAGTAGATACCACCACTCTCTTTAGGAACATGATCCGGTAAAATTGCAGAAAAACCGCCCTGTTTTAAATGCTTAAATAAAGCACGTACCCCAGAATCATCTGTCGGGACCAGTGTGGCATTCAGACGTTGCCGAGCTTCAAGCATAAATCGGTCAACATCTTGATTCTTGCTGGGTTTATACATAATCACAGGGGAGGTATGTTGATTTACCCAAACATTCAACAGCTCCCAAGTACCAAAATGAGGTACCACGGCCAAACAGCCATGAGGGTTTTGCAAAGCTTGCAGGAAAATATCTTCACCCTGCACATCTCGAATTAAAGACAGCGCATAGTCTGGTGATGAACCCCAAATTTTGACGGATTCCGCATATGTCATGCACTGACTTTTCAGACTGCGTTTAGTCAAATCAGCCTGTTCAGCTTCAGAAAGTTCAGGATAAGCAGAGGCCAGATTAATCTCGGTCACTCGGCGTGCAGAAGAATGGCTGATATACAAAAGCAATCCAGCCAGTTGCGCAAGATTTTGAATGAATCTTAGTGGAAGCTTGGAGAAATTTTTAAGTAGGGTGTACATGGTATCCAGATGGTCAGATTATAGGTCTTTGTCCGGATTGCCCTTCAGCACCATATATATCAAACCTACAAAAATCAGCAGGGCGCCTAAAATACTGCTCAGGCAAAAATACACAATACGGTCATTGGTATCGAGGTTGAACAGGTTGTTGGCAAGGATATAGCGCATGAACAGCCATTGAACCACTGAAAATACAATAAGCATAATGCTGCGATTACGAACTGCAGGACGCATAGCCATTGCTAATTACCTTAGATTAAAAACTGTGGCTATTATGCCACTGTTCCAGATGTGACTCAATCACACAAAAAAAGCCCCACACGAGGCAGGGCTTTTTCACTTAAATCTTCAAGAATTATTCTTGAGATTCAGCTTTTGGTTTTTCACGTAAACGAATACCAAGGTCACGCAGTTGGTTTGATTCAACTGGTGCCGGTGCTTGCGTCAATGGACATTCAGCAGTCTTGGTTTTCGGGAATGCAATCACATCACGAATCGAAGATGCACCAGTCATGAGCATCACCAGGCGGTCAAGACCGAATGCCAAACCACCATGCGGAGGCGCGCCATAACGTAAAGCGTTCAACAGGAAGCTGAATTTCTCTTCGGCTTCTTCTTCACCAATACCAAGTGCTTCAAAAATTGCTTTTTGCATTTCAAGGTTATGAATACGCAGCGAGCCACCACCGACTTCAGTACCATTCAATACCATGTCATAAGCAACTGAAAGCGCAGCGCCCGGGTTGTTTTTCACGTCTTCAACGCTTGATTTAGGCAGCGTGAATGGGTGATGCACAGAGGTCCATTTGCCATCATCAGTTTCTTCGAACATTGGGAAATCAACAACCCAAAGTGGCGCCCACTCACAAGTTGATAATTTAAGGTCATGACCGATCTTCACACGAAGCGCGCCCATTGCATCGTTAACAACTTTCGCTTTGTCTGCACCGAAGAATACGATGTCGCCATTTTCAGCACCAACACGTTTCAATAGATCAAGCACGATTGGCTCGATGAATTTCACGATTGGAGATTGAAGACCTTCAATGCCTTTTTCAAGTTCGTTGACTTTGATATACGCTAAACCGCGCGCACCGTAGATGCCTACAAATTTGGTGTATTCATCAATCGCGCTACGTGGCAGTGAACCCGCACCCGGTACGCGAAGCGCAACGATACGACCTTTAGGATCTTTTGCAGGGCCTGCGAATACTTTGAACTCAACGTCTTGCATTAAGTCTGCAACGTCAACCAGTTTCAAAGGAATACGCATATCCGGTTTGTCAGATGCATAGTCACGCATTGCATCGTTGTAGGTCATGCGTGGGAATTTATCAAACTCAACATTTAGAAGTTCTTTGAACATCTTAACGGTTAGAGTTTCCATTAAATCCATGATGTCATCGTCACTCATGAACGATGTTTCAACGTCGATTTGGGTGAATTCTGGCTGACGATCCGCACGTAAGTCTTCGTCACGGAAACATTTAGCAATTTGGTAGTAACGATCAATACCGCCCACCATCAACAACTGTTTGAATAGCTGTGGAGATTGTGGCAGTGCGTAGAAACTACCGTTAGATACACGGCTTGGCACTAAATAGTCACGCGCACCTTCAGGCGTTGCACGAGTTAAGATCGGAGTTTCAACGTCTAGGAAGCCATTGTCTTCGAAGTAGTTACGAATCAGGTTGGTTAATTTAGAACGAAAACGTAAACGATCTAGCATTTCTGGACGACGGATGTCTAGGAAACGGTATTTCAAACGAATTTCTTCAGAAATATTGGTGTTTTCGTCATTCAATGGGAATGGCGGAGTTTCAGACTGAGCAAGAACTTCAATTTCTTTACCCAAGACTTCGATTTGACCGCTCACCATATTGGCATTTTCTGTGCCTTCATAACGGCGACGTACACGGCCTGTAATTTTTAATACAAATTCTGAACGTACTTTATCAGCAGTTGCGAATGCTTCAGGAGTATCTGGGTCAATAACCACTTGAACAAGACCGTCACGGTCACGCATGTCAAGGAAGATTACACCACCGTGGTCACGGCGACGGTGAACCCAACCGCATAATGTTACGGTTTGGTCAATTTGAGCTTCGGTTAATGAACCGCAGTAATGAGTTCGCATCATAGCGTTAAAAATCCAACTATATGGTTTAAGGTCAGCGAATACGTAAACAGCGTACCGCTTTTCGTAAAGGTAGGATTATGCCTCTTTGGGCATGTAGTCACAAGAACCTGGGTCAAAAACAATATCATTTTAAAGTGAATAGACGAAAAGCCAGCGCTTTATCTAACCCATCCTGCGACCTCTGTCCAAAAATAAAAACAGTAAACAGCCTAGGCTGCATGTGATTAGGAAGCCCTGACTAAATTCATTAATAGATCGTCCAGTAAAATAATAGAGGTCCGATTGCCAGACCTCTGTAGAGATATAACGTGCATAATCCCAAACAGAAAATAGGCCGGTGAATATCGAAAAGAGCAATAAGCCCCAAGCAAAAGACTTGATTTTTAGGCTGACTGCGAGATATTGGCGATGCTTTTTATAGTAATGCACACTCATCCACAGTATAAAAGGTAAGGCTAGAAAAGAGGTGCCAATCTGTAAAATCCGGTGCAGCGGATAAATTTGTCCAAATAACTGAAACTGTTGCGCTAAGATTTCATGGAAGGCAAAAGTCCGAAAATCGACATGGGTCAGACCATCCCAGATTAAATGAGTGGCTGTGCCGATGATCAGTGCTAGACACATCGCCAAGATGAATCTTAAAGCTGAAAGGATGCTGTAAATATTTAAATCATGCTGAATGCCGATGAAACGGTAAGTTACTGGCCGGTAAACCAGATACCAGATGCTACAGAAAGCCAGCCCAATCCAGAGGTCTGGATGAATCAGCGAAGACCATAAATGCGTGATATTTGAATTGCTCGAAGTAAACAGTCGATGTAAATCGGGCACCATACAGCCAATCGCTAACGCAGCAACAGGTAGCCTATTACCGCTTAAACGTGAAATAGGTGGAGCAAGTACAGCATGGGACAAGGTAAAGGGCATAAAGATAATGTTTTAATGTAATAAAAAAATATTCAAAGAGCATTCTAATAAAATATATCACTGGTTATCGTAAACGATTGCAAAAATAATGAAATGTTATATTATAACATTATTCTATTTTAGTCATTTTGAGCTTGGGTCATGTCTTTTCATAAGAATTTAATAACACTCTCTATTTTTGCGGTTATTACACCATCAGCATTCGCACAACAAGAAGAAGCGACAGTAACTGTACAAACGCTGGAAACCATCCAGGTTCAGGCCCATCCATTGATACAAACCGCAGCAGATTTTGCGGTTGCGGATCATGTGGTGGATCAAAAAGCATTATCTGAGCGTGCGACGACTATTGGTGATGCACTGGCAGATGAATTGGGTGTCTATTCAAATCAGTTTGGTACAGGTGCAAGTCGTCCGGTGATTCGAGGTCAGGATGGCTCACGTGTGAAAGTGTTGCAGCATGCTTCAGAAACTGCTGATGTTTCGACCTTGTCTCCGGATCATGCTGTCACCGTTGATCCGATTCTGGCGAAACAGGTAGAAGTGATTCGCGGTCCATCTACATTACTTTACGGTGCCGGTACAGTCGGTGGGTTGGTGAATGTCACTGATCAAAAAATTCCGACCCAGATGCCTGAAGATGGTCTGGAAGGTACAGTCGGCCTGCGTTATAACTCAGGTAGTGACGAAAAACTGGCAAGTGCTGGTGTGACAGCAGGTATTGGTGAAAACTTTGCTCTACGTGTAGAAGGTTCAAAACGTAAAGCTAATAACTATATTGCTCATGCAGGTTATTTCACAGAACATTCTCATCATGAAGAAGATGAAAATGGAAATGAAATTGAAGAAATTCATCGTGAAAAAGCCCGCCGTGTAGATAATACCTTTGCAGAAGGACAAACAGTCAATATTGGTGGATCATGGATTCATGATCGTGGTTTTGTTGGTCTATCTTATAGTAACCGCCAAGACCAATATGGTTTGCCAGGGCATAGTCATGAATATCATGACTGTCATCCACATGGTAATGAATTGCATTGTGGCGGACATGGCCCAGCACCACAACCGGATCCAAATGCAGTTGAAGAAGAACACGCACATGGTGGTCCATGGGTTGATCTGGAATCACATCGTTATGATATGCGCACTGAGTTAAATAACCCATTTGCCGGTTTTGACAAGTTGCGTGCCCATGCCAGCTTCACTGATTATGAACATGATGAACTGGAAGAAAATGAAGTCATCAGTAATTTTAAAAGTAAAGGCTATGATGCACGTTTAGAACTGGTACACGTTCCAGTTGCGGGTTGGGAAGGGGTCATTGGTACTCAATATAGCCAGCAAAAAGTTAATCTTGCCGGAGGTGCAGATGAACATGAGGGGCATTCCCATAGCAGTGTTCTGATGGCAGATACCAAAACTGAAAAATACAGTTTATTTGGTCTTGAGCACAAACAGATCGGTGATGTGCATGTTGAACTCGGTGCACGAGTAGAACATCAAAAAATTGATGTGGATTCAACTCAAAAAAATTACTCAGATACCGGTGTTTCAGGTTCAGCAGCAGCCAATTGGGAATTTGCACCAAACTATAAGCTTTCTGTGGTTGGCTCGCATCAGCAACGTTTGCCTTTGGCGCAAGAACTTTATGCAGATGGGGTTCACTTTGCCACTAATACCTATGAGCGTGGGAATCAGGATTTAGATGTTGAGAAATCAAATAATCTTGAATTAGGTCTGCATTATGAAGGCGATAAGCTGGACTATCATGTGCATGTCTATCACAACTGGTTTGATAACTACATTTATGGTTCAACGACTGATAGTGAAGGTGACTTCCGCTTGGTCGACTATACACAAGATAAAGCTCGATTCTATGGGACTGAGGCACAAGCTGGTTATCAGGTTAATGACATGTATAAGCTCAGTGTCTTTGGTGACTATGTGCGCGGTAAAATCGAAGGCGAGAATGCACCACGTGTACCGGCAGGTCGTTTAGGGACCAAAGTCGAAGCAGACTTTGCCGATGGCTGGTCAGGTTTGGCTGAGTATTATCATGTCTTTAATCAGGACAAAATCGCCAGCTATGAAGATGAAACCCAAGGCTACAATATGGTGAATGTGGGCTTAAGCTATGCCAATAGCCTTGCAGATAACAATGCTTATAGGGTTTATTTCAAGGCCAACAACCTGCTTGATGATCAGGTGTATTCACATACTTCATTCCTGTCTAATATTCCGCAGGTGGGTCGCAACTTTACTGTCGGCGTGCAGTATGATTTCTAACAGGTCTACTGAAATAATCGACCAAATCATCTAGATCTCACTGAAATCTACTTGAAAAATCATAAGATAAAACCTAGCCTGAGTATATTGGGTTAGGTTTTTTCTTATGCGTATCTTTCAACGAATTCACAATAAATTGAACTGGTCGAATCGCCGTTATGCGACTTTGATCATTAGTATGCTGGCTGTGGGTTATTTGGCTTCGGCAATCTACCACACGTATAAGCCTTTGCCGGAAGGTCTGAATTACACGGGCAAACTGCGTCATGCCGAAGTCAAGTTTCTGGCCGATCAGACTTATCTGGATGCCGAAGGAAAACAGCATTTAGATCATCGCATTTTTAATGAAATGCTGAAAATGATTGAAGAGGCCAAATCGCTGATTGTGCTGGACATGTTTTTATTTAATCAGCAAACCGGTGCATCTATGCAGCAGCATCGGGCATTAAGTCAACAACTGAGCGATGCTTTAATCAGTAAGCGCCTGTTGCAGCCTGAGGTGGAAATCAAATTTATTACCGATCCGATCAATTCAGTTTATGGTGGGATTAGAACCGAGCAGTATCGGGAATTACGTCAGCACGGTATTGATGTCATTGAAACCAATCTGACGCCATTGCGGGCTTCCAATCCAAGCTGGTCGGGCTTCTGGTATATCTGTTGCCAGGGCATTGGCAATAATCCGGAAACAGGCTGGTTGCCGAATCCGTTTGGAACAGAAAAAATTACCCTGCGCAGTTATTTTGATTTGTTTAACTTTAAAGCCAATCATCGCAAAACCATGGTGGTGGATACTGATCAAGGCTGGAAAGCACTGGTCACGTCCATGAACCCGCATGATGGCAGTTCGCGGCATTCCAATATTGGCTTATTGGTCTGGGGGAGCACAGCCGTCGATATTCTGAAAACAGAACTGTCTGTAGGCATGATGTCACAAGCGAATATGCCAGCCATTGTCGCTGGGGATTTTCAGGCAGACAGTAGCCAGCCACAAGTTCAGGTGCTGACTGAAAAAGCCATTTATGATGCGATTCTGAATCTGATTCAGACCGCGAAAGCCAATGAACAGATTGATCTGGCGATGTTTTATCTGTCTGAGCGCAAGATTATCAAAAGTCTGATAGCGGCCCATGAGCGTGGTGTCAAAGTCCGGATTTTACTCGACCCAAATAAAGATGCTTTTGGCCGTGAAAAGAATGGAATTCCAAACCGGCAGGTGGCTTCAGAATTGCACGAAGCGGGTATCGAGGTGCGCTGGTGTCGTACTCAAGGCGAGCAATGCCATAGCAAGATCCTGATGAAGCGCAGCGCTCAGCAAGCTGAAATGATTTTAGGCTCGGCCAATTTTACGGTGCGCAATTTGAAAAACTATAATCTGGAAACCAATATGCGCGTGGTCGGTCAGCCTCAGGCCGAAGTCTTCCGGGATGCCCAGCAATATTTTGAGGGTGCATGGTCAAATCTGAATGGCCGTTCGATGAGCGTAGATTACACTCAATATGCAGAAAACTCGTTCTTTAAATATTGGCTGTATCGTTTTATGGAATGGAGCGGCTGGTCGACGTTTTAATTTTAAATCCCTCCTGACCTCCCTTTTTAAAAAGGGAGGAAAGTCCCTCTTTGAAAAAGAGGGAGTTAGGGAGATTTTTTATTATCAGCTTTTTGATTCTGGATTCGGCGGAACCAGCTGATCCAGCTCTTTATCCGTTAATTCATCCAGCTCAGAAATATCGGTTTTAATTTTCCATTGCGCTTCATCATCAACCGGATTTGGTAAACGCGCTTCTAACCAGTCACAAACTACATCGGGTGGGAAATCTGCGTGATTACACTGGATCACCCAAGACAGGAAATCTTTGGCTACACCATTCATATATGGCGGTGGCGAAACTGGAAGGAACTGAGTTGGAAGACGTTCATTTTTAGAAATATAGTTCAGGACATGTCCCAGCTCTTGCACAGTTTGCCAAGCCAGCGGATGATCGACATTGATCTGAAACTTAAACCACCATGCCTGTTTGCCATCTGAACCATAGCTATCAATCCGTTCTTTCTGAACACTCGGCACTTTAGAAAAATATTCATGTAAACGATCGAAATTTAAATCAGACACAGTATTCAACTCGAAACATTAAAAAAAGTAATTTTAGCATAAAGCAGTAGTTTGCCGACGTGCCTGTCAGATTGAAAATAGGCGAGCGCATTACAAAAAATTGCAGCTCCAGCGAGCTTATCCATATTTTCTGCATCTATTTTGTTTAAAATATAAGCAGATTATTCGGAGGAAGCTCAAATGAGAATCGTACTATCGAGTGCAATATTGGCTGCATTGCTATTGGGAGCTTCTGCACAAAGTATGGGTGGCAATGCTTGGGTGGGTTATGGTGGTGTAGATCGATCCACACCGAATTATCGCAGCGCTCCACGATCTTATGATCCACCACGGCAGCATTATCCGCAACGTCCGCTGCCACCAAGACCACATTACCCGCAACGACCACCATATTGGGGCTATCCACCTGCACAGAGTCAAAGTGGATTAAACATTCAGTATCAGGCACCGACCACTATTTATCAAAATTCGAATAGTTATAGCTGGGTCAATGGTGATCCGAATGTTGCCCGGATTGAAAGTTCGAGATATACGGTAATTACCGATTGGCAGCGTTTAGGGTTACCAGCACCACCGCGTGGCAGCTACTGGATTTATGAAAACGGACGCTATGTGCTGGTGCCGAATCGTTAAACTGCTCTAAACTCTGAACGGATAATTCAGTTATAAGCGTCAATAACTCAAAAAGACCAAAATAGTTCCCTCTCCTGTGAGGAGATGAGTAGCACTGCTACGCAAGGGAGAGATTGCTTGAGATAAATCTCCCAAAACCCTAAACGAGGCTTAAGTATTACTTTAAGCTGAAGTGCAAAAAAAGAGGGCTTAAAAGACTATGCCAATTCATCATCTTCTGGACGCGGTGTTTTGCCAAGGGGTAATGGCTTTTCACTATGTTTGTCACGAATCACGGATGGATAAGTCCATGAGGCATAGCGCACCACTAATATCGCAAAGGCCAGAATCAGAATCGAACCGGTAATAATCACCAGATCCATGCTGGCTTTATGCGTGTGTTGAATATCTGCAATCAGCAAACGGGTCAGTGCAGTAATGGCAATATAAATCAGGAAACGTACTGGCATATGGTTGGTTTTGAAATAGATGCCGACCATGGCACCAAGTTCCAGATAAATAAACAACAGAAGAATGTCGTCAATGGTGGCGAACTGTTTCACGGTCAGAATGTCAATGACGGTATGGCCAGCGGACCAGATCACCATACAGCCAATAATAAACAGCGCAATATAATGAAAGCTTTCTACAGCAAGATTGCCAAGACGGTCGAGGAGAGCTTCAAATTTTTCAATTTTCGGACGTGATTTAGACATATTATCCTCCTGATTTTTCATGTGAAATAAAGATAGTTGCAGAATAACGTGCAAAGATCATGCACAGAATGATTGAATGAAAAATAAAGATTAAATTATTTGAACTTTTGCGCTTTTTTTAGACTAAATTGCTATATTGTATGGGTGGTAACATTGAATAAATAGGAGAAAAAAGTGTTAGATAAAATTCAAACAAAAATTAGCCAATTAGAAGCCGGAAAAAAATTAATCCTCGGCGTAGGCATTAAGGCTGAAGATATGCAAAAGGTGGTGGAGCTCTGCGAGTCTTTAGAGTCAGAGGGGAATATCAAAATTGTGAATAAACATTCGAATCCGAAAAGCAATAATCAGACGGATACCTTGCTAATTCAAAAAGTTTAATTGTTGCATTTTCATAAAAAACGCCTGCTGATGCAGGCGTTTTTATTGCAGATTTTTAGCTTAAGCTTGAGTCGTGAAATAATCTTCAGAGAAGTTCATGATGACGTCAGAACCTGATTTCACTTTAGTAATGCGTAATGCCAGTTCAGGCAGAATGCGTTGTACAAAATAACGTGCCAGAGCGAGTTTATTTTGATAGAACTCACCTTCTTTATTTTTCGCTGCATTGGCAATGCGCGCAAACATATAAGAGAAACTCAACAGACCTACAGCGTGCAGATAGTCGACTGCGGTCGCATTCGGAAAGTCATGACTTTCTCTTGCTGCTTCCAGAATATACTGAGTCACTGATTCAACTTCAGTCGCTGCATCCAGTGTGGCATCTTTAATGAAGTTCAGGTCTGCATCCAGACTATTGGCAAAGTCACGGATTTCAGAGATATATTCAGAGATATATTCGCCGCCACATTTAATGGTTTTACGGCCGATCAAATCTTGTGACTGTACGCCGTTAGTGCCTTCATAGATCTGGGAAATACGCAGGTCACGGATACATTGCTCCAAGCCCCATTCACGGATATAGCCATGACCACCGAAGACCATTTGTGCATCTAATGTCGCTTGGAATGCGGTATCCGTTAAATACGCTTTCGCGATTGGTGTTAATAGCGCAACACGGTCATTGGCTTTTTTCACCGCTTCAGGATCAGTCGAGAATTTGGTGATATCCAACTGTTGACCTACATACACGGCGAATGCACGTGAAGCTTCATTATTGGCACGTACATTCAGCAGCATACGGCGTACATCACCATGCACTAGAATACTGTCCGCAGGTTTGCTTGGTGACTGAACGCCAGCCGCGCTGCGACCCTGTAAACGGTCTGTGGCATATTGCGCAGCGTTTTGATAAGCGAATTCAGAAGCACCTAGGCCTTGAATACCCATCGACAGACGTTCGTAGTTCATCATCACGAACATCGCAGCGAGACCTTCGTTTTCTTTACCAACGAGGTAACCTTTGGCACCGTCAAAGTTCATGACACAAGTCGCAGATGCCTTGATCCCCATCTTGTGTTCGATTGAACCTGGGCCGACCGGATTACGCTCGCCGATAGAACCATCTTCATTGACCAAGAATTTCGGTACGATGAACAGGGAAATACCACGAGAGCCAGCAGGGGCATCTGGGGTTTTCGCTAGAACGAGGTGAATAATATTTTCCGCCAGGTCATGATCACCACCCGTGATGAAAATCTTGGTGCCGCTGATGCTATAAGTGCCGTCTTCGTTACGTTCAGCTTTGGTTTTGATAATACCCAGATCAGTACCGGCATGTGGTTCGGTTAAGCACATGGTGCCTGACCACTCACCCGAATAAATTTTAGGTAAATAGGTTTCTTTTTGTGCTTGTGAAGCATAGCTGTTCAGCGCCATGCCCGCACCAACAGAAAGCAATGGATACAGCATGAAAGACGGGTTGGTGGCAAACAGCATTTCATCAGAAAGTACCGTTAGCATTTTCGGCATTTCCTGGCCGCCCCATTCCATATCTGCGCCCAGACCAATCCAGCCACCTTCTGCATATTGTTTGAACGCTTCTTTAAAGCCAGCAGGTGTGGTCACATTACCATTTTCAATTTTTGCGCCTTCTTCATCGCCGGTACGGTTCAGAGGAAGCATGACGTTTTGAGAAAATTTTGCCATTTCTTCAAGAATCGCTTCTGCTGTCGCAGCATCCAGATGCGCTAGATTTTCATTGGCCTGCCAGAATTGTTCTGCATTGAAGACATCGTTCAGGATGAATTTCATATCGGCAAGTGGCGCGTTATAAATTGGCATGGTGTGTCACCTGTTTATTGTTTGATTAAATGAGTTTTAATCAGTCTAAAACACTCAAAATCTGAATGTTAGACGACTAAAGGTTAATTCTGTAACTCTTTATAAAGAAAAAGGACTGCCTGTTGATTGACCGTCCTTTTTCTGAAATGTAGCTAGTCTGAGACTAACTTAGAATGCAAAGTGTTCCGCATCCAGGTTCATCAATGGCTCTACACCTGTCGCAATCACTTCAACGTGTGAACGAACGCGTGGCAGGATTTTCTTGAAGTAGAAGCGTGCTGTCGTCACTTTGGCATTGTAGAAATCAACATCAGTGGTGCCCGCAGCCAGTTGCTCCTGAGCAACCAATGCCATACGTGCCCATAGGTAAGCTAGAGTGACATAACCAGAGAAGTAGAGGTAATCGACTGCAGCCGCACCCACTTCTTCAGGGTTTTGCATCGCGCGCATACCAATCTGCATGGTCAGATCGCCCCATTCTTTGTTCAAGGCAGCCAATGGTTCAACGAATTCTTTCATTGCAGCATTGTCTTTGTGCGCTTCAGCAAATTTATGGATGATCTTGGTGAAGTCTTTCAACATTGCACCTTGCGTACCCAATACTTTACGGCCTAACAAGTCTAGTGCCTGAATTTCAGTGGTACCTTCGTACAGGCAAGCAATACGTGTATCACGTACGATCTGCTCCATACCGTGCTCAGAAATAAAGCCATGACCACCGAATACCTGAACACCGTGTTTCGCAGCTTCAGAACCGGTTTCAGTCAGGAATGCTTTTGCGATTGGTGTTAGCAATGACAGGATGTTGTCTGCAAATTTACGGTCTGCTTCTTCTGCAGCATGTTCAACCACGTCAGCATATTGTGCTAACAGGTAAACCAGTGCACGACCACCTTCTGCATATGCTTTTTGAGTTAAAAGCATGTTACGTACCGCAGGATGCACAATGATTGGATCTGCTTCTTTTTCAGGTGCTTTAGGACCAGAAAGAGAGCGCATTGCCAGACGATCTTTTGCGTATGCAAGCGCGCCTTGGAATGAACCTTCAGATGCTGCAAGACCTTGAACTGCTGTACCGATACGTGCTGTGTTCATGAACGTGAACATGCAGTTCAAGCCGCGGTTTTCAGGTCCAATCAGGAAGCCTTTAGCATTGTCAAAGTTGATGACACAAGTCGCGTTACCATGAATACCCATCTTGTGTTCGATCGAACCACAACGTACACCGTTACGCTCGCCAATAGAACCGTCAGCATTTAGGTTGAATTTTGGCACGATGAATAATGAGATACCTTTGGTACCTTTCGGTGCACCTGGCAGGCGAGCAAGTACGATATGGATAATGTTCTCTGCCATGTCGTGTTCACCAGCAGAGATAAAGATTTTCTCGCCAGAGATTGCATAGCTACCGTCCGCTTGTGGTTCAGCTTTGGTACGGATAATACCCAGGTCAGAACCCGCATGGGATTCAGTTAAGCACATGGTACCCGTCCACTCACCTGAAACCAGTTTAGGCAGGTAAGCGTCTTTTTGTTCAGCTGAACCATGATGTTCTAAAGTACGAACCGCACCGTGAGACAGGCCAGGGTACATGCCCCATGCCCAGTTCGCAGTACCCACCATTTCAGAAATCGCGATACCTAAAGAGTTCGGTAAGCCTTGACCGCCGTATTGTTCTTCAGCAGAAAGAGAAGGGAAGCCAAGCTCGATGTATTTTTGGTACGCTTCTTTAAAGCCAGTCGGAGTCGTAACAACGCCGTCATTCCAGGTACAGCCTTCACGGTCACCGGTCTGGTTGATCGGAGACAATTCGTTTTCACAGAAGTCGGCCGCAGCTTCTAAGTACTGATCTACCAGCTCATGGCTTACGTTTTCTTGGAATGCAGGGAGATTTGCATAGTGTTGTTCAGCATTTAATAATTCATGCAACACAAATTGCATATCACGTAAAGGCGCTTTGTATTGTGGCATATCGGTTTCCTCAATACTGGTTGAACCAGCGTTATAATCTTAGATGAACTAAAACCTGTCTTCACTGACACGGTTTGGAATGATCTAATCGTGCAACAACTTCCCCTGCGGTACAAGCTTTTCGGGGTGTTTTCTTGGTGACTGTAAAGTCAAAGATTAATCTGCATGACGCATTAAAGGTCTTGAGTATAAAGACTTTAGCCATATTCTGCAGGAAACGAATAGTCAACCGTATGCATGAAAGAGCACGCAATAAAAAAGCACCCGAAGGTGCTAGTCGTGAAGCCTTGATTCCTATGCATTAATAGGTAGAGGCTGTGGGCTGGAAACGGACATGACATTTGCCATTGATAGTTTGTTCGCTCATCTTGATCTGTGCAGCAGTCCCGTCTTTTTTGCCTTGACAGGCTTGCAGCATGGCTCGTTGATGTGCCTGATGTTGAGCGAGGCGCTGATCAAACTGTTTAGTCAATTCTGCACGTTTGGCATCCGTCAAGACTTCACCGTGCATCATGCCTCTACGCATATCAGCACGCATTGGATGATGTTCAGCTTTCATGCCACGATGTTCATCGCGATGGCTTTTCATCTCTTTACGATCTGCTTTAAAGACCATCTTACAGGTGCCGTCTATGGTCTTGTCACCAGTCTTGATTTGAATGGCTGAACCCACGGCTTTATTGTCACAAGCTTGTTGAAGCTGTTTGGCAAACTGCATGCGTTCTGCACGCTTCGCCTTAAACTGTTCACGCTGTTCGGGAGTTAGATGCTGTTTTTTGCCTTCATGATGTTTCATCATGTGGGAATGATCATTGTTTGGGACATTGCTGGTGGATTGACAGGCAGTCAACGCACCCATTGATAAAACACTTGCACTGATTAAAGCTATTTTTGTCATGGCTTGCATTGTATTTATCCTGTCAAGAAGCTGATTCTATGTTAGATAAAGATTAAACAATAAAGATGAAGAAACAATGAAGAGTTTTTTGCTTCGGTGTTCGCTACAATAATGAATATAGAAGAAAAATTGAGATTTTAGTTTTGAACATTCGCCGTATTCCCATTGCATTACGTCTATTTTTGACCGTGCTGTTGACCACGCTGGTCATTACCACGGTGAGCCTAGGTGTATTGCATCTGAATATGCAGCGTAATTTCGCCCGCTATGTCGCTGATGTCGAAATGCAGAAGCTGGATTATGTGATTGAAAATCTGGCAGATGTCTATGCAGTTTATCAGGACTGGGGCAATGCGATTCAGGCACAGATTCTCCAGATGGAAGGTGAAGCCGCACCAGATGATTATGACCGATTATCACGCTGGTGGCTGCGCCGTCAGTATGATATTGCCTTGCAGCAGCGTTATTTTCAAGAACAGACCCTGGCTCAAGTGGCACCGAGTATGGTGGATCCACAGTTGCCACAACGTCAGGTCAATGAAGAAGAATTACGTTTGCTGGCCTCTAATTTGCCCTCCCAGTTTCAGCCTTTTGAAGGCTTGAAATTCCCGCTCAGTTCTAATCAGAATCTGTTTAGAACTGATCGCAAAAATGGTGAGCAGCCAGCACAGCAACCGACTGGCAAAAAACAGTTTATCCAGATGCCGGACCGTCTTGGTCTCAGTTCACGTCTCTCACTGTATGATGCCAAGCGTCGTTTCGTAGTGGGTGAGGCTTCAGATGAACAGATTTCTTATCGCCCGATTATGGTGAATAATCAGATTGTCGGCTATTTGGGCTTAAAACCGGTTCTGGATCAGAATGATGCCTTAAGTATCAATTTCTTTAGTAACCAGAAGCGTTATTTATTTCTGGTCTATGCACTCAGTATTTTGGCGAGTCTGATTGCTTCCCTGTTATTGGCAACTTATTTCAAAAAGCCGATTCAACGTCTGCTCAATGGTACACGTGCCTTGACTCAGGGGAATTATCAGTATCAGGTTAAAGTAAACCGGAATGATGAACTAGGTGATTTATCCAATGAATTAAATGCATTGGCGGTGATTCTGGATCAGCATGAAACCTCACGCCATCAGTGGGTGGCAGATACCTCACATGAGTTAAAAACGCCACTAGCAGTCTTACAGGCACAGATTGAAGCGATGCAGGACGGAATCCGTAAACCTACCCCTGAACATTTTGCGTCTATGCTGGCTCAGGTAAACAGCCTGAAAAAACTGACTCAAGATCTGGCCGCGCTGGCACAGGTTGATGCCCAGCAATTGCAATTCTATTTCTCGACGGTGAATCCGTGGGAGGTGGTACAGCAGGAACTCATTAACTTCCAGCCGAAATTTGAGCAGGCTGAATTGACGGTTACTGCAGATGGCGAAGGGACTGAGTTAAATCTGGATCTGGATCGTTTTAAACAGATTGTGGCGAACTTGCTCAGTAACAGTATTCGCTATACTGAAGCAGGCGGGCAGGTGCATATTCACACCACGCAAGATGATAAAGAATGGACCTTATATATCGATGATAGTCCATTTGGCCTGACTGATGAACAACTGGCGCGTATTGGCGAGCGTTTCTACCGTGTCGATGATTCGCGTACCCGAGCGACTGGCGGAACCGGACTGGGTTTGGCATTATCATGTAAAATTACGCAGGCGCTGGGCGGCAGCTTAAGCTTTGCACATTCACCACTGGGTGGTTTACGATGCAAGCTGAGCTTTCCTAAACAAATGAAACCATGAAGGGAATAGATTGATGAAACATGTCATGCTGGTTGAAGATGAAATCGAACTTGCACAGTTAGTGCGAGACTATCTGGAAGCTGCTGGTTTTGAGGTCAGTATGTTTCATGATGGGCAGGAAGCATATAACAGTTTTACCCAACGTAAACCGAGTCTGATGATTCTGGACTTGATGGTGCCGCGTATGGACGGCCTGACCATTTGCCGTAAAGTACGTGAACAGTCGGATTTACCGATTATTATGGTGACTGCACGTACTGAAGAAATTGACCGTGTGTTGGGTCTGAATATGGGTGCAGATGATTATCTCTGTAAACCATTTAGTCCGAAAGAACTGGTCGCGCGTGTACAGGCTGTGTTACGTCGTCTGGATCGTAAATCAGAACCGGAAAGCAATGATTTATTCCGTATGGACAAATCACAACAGCGCATCTGGTATCAACAAAAAGCCTTGAATTTAACGCCGACCGAATTCCGTTTACTGGAGTTATTCCTGGAACATGTCGGACAGGTCTATTCACGTGCGCAATTGCTGGATCATATTAATCCGGACAGTTTTGATGTGGCAGACCGTGTCATTGACAGTCATATCAAGAATTTGCGCCGCAAGATTTCCGATGCAGCTGAAACCGGCAACCGTCATGAGTGGATTCAGGCGGTGTATGGTGTGGGCTACCGTTTTGAATATCCTGAAGATTGATTAAAAAATAAATGTGGATGCTATTATTAACCATCCACATTTATTTAAACTTGTACTTTCAGAAAATATAAATCGTTAATCTGGTCCCATAAAAACTCATAGTCTTGCATGAGTGTAATATCGTTTCCGTAAGGCTTAGGAGTTCTATAACTTAATATCGTTCCTTCTTTGTACGTACTTTTATGCCTGAAATCAAAATCACGGGTATCATCCGAATATTTTATTTGGTTGAAATAGTGGGCATGATCAGTTGCGAGAATGAAATAACCAATGTCGATTCCATTTCTCTTGTAAAGTTCTAAATTTGAAAGATCTTTAAAGACATCGTAACGGTTGTTAGGTTCCCGATGGTTACTTTTCTTAAAGAATTTTAGTTCTATAGCAGCACAAGTTTGATGATCACCATCTTGATAACGAATTAAAATATCAATTCTTGCTCGCTCAGATTGACTCTTAATACTCGTTGTTTTTAAAGGTAAAAATGTTTCAAACTCTAAATGGAATTTGTCGCTTAACCTAAACTCATACAACTGCCCAAGTGTTTTTAAAATATGTCCTAATTCTAATTGGAAAGCACTTTCGTTATGTGTAATTAATCCTCCAAATGCGAGTTTGTGAGTAAGCAGCTTATATGCTGTTTCAATAATTTCATGTGTCAATTTAGTTTGATCAATTTTTTGCATGTTTTTTGAGTCTATTTATTAAGACGAACAACTCACCATCACTTCAGGCACATCACTTGGCAATGGCGCTAAATCTTCAGGCTGTTCCAAATCGGGCTGTTTCAGGTAAGGCTGACTGAGTAATTTAAACAGACGGTCTACTTCAGAAAAATCATCCCGCTCTGCCAGTTCAATGGCTTTCTGTGCCATATGATTCCGCAGAATATAATGCGGATTGGCCAGTTGCATGGCGGCATCCAATTCTTCTATATCCTGGTGTTCACGGATAGATCCATATTGCGCCAGGAATGCTTCAAACTGGCGTCGGTCCAGACAATCATCTTTAAGGGCTTCATAGTCTTTATTTTGCAACCCGATAAAACTCTGGGTATAGTCTAGTTGCTCACTTTGCAAAATTCGCAGAAAGGCCATAGCGCAGTCAAAACTGTCTTTATGGAAACTTGGCAAGCCCATTTTCTGGTTTAAACCATGTTTATAATGTTCCAAGAATGTTGGTTCATAATGCTCCAGACATGCAGCTAAATCCTGTTTCCATTGTTCTTTGTCATAATCTGTAGGGCAGAGCGGGACCAGATTGTTTAACCATTGCCACAAATTCCAATGTCCGATACTTGGCTGCTGCTGATAGGTATAACGCCCTTGATAATCCGAGTGGTTATTGATCCAGTTCGGACGGAAGCGCTCCATAAAGCCATAAGGACCAAAGTCCAAAGTTGAACCGGTAATATTCAGGTTGTCAGTATTCATCACGCCATGTGCAAAACCAACCAGTTGCCATTTGGCAATTATCACCGCAGTGCGCTGAATAACTTTGGTGGCAAAGCTCAGAATCGGCTGTTCGTCTTGCAGACATTCCGAATAATGCCATTCGATACATTTTTGGGTAAATTCAGCTAGTAGATCTGGCTGATACTGATTGATCCATTCAAAATGGCCGAAACGGATATGACAGTCTGAAGTACGCAACATCATCGCGCCCGGCTCTAGCTTCTCACGCTGAATACTTTGGATTGATGAAGTAAAACCAACTGCATTACTGGATGCTACACCTAAAGCATTTAAGGCATGACCTGCCAGATACTCACGAATGACTGAACGCAGTACTGCACGACCATCGCCCATGCGTGAATAAGGGGTTGCACCAGCACCTTTTAAATGCAGGTCAATGGTCTGATTATTTTTATCCAGAATTTGCGCAATCAACAACCCGCGACCATCTCCCAACTGTCCTGCCCATTGTCCAAACTGATGACCTGCATAGACCATAGCCAAGGGTTCAAATTCAGTAAAAACTTTCTGACCACTACAAATCTTGACCCATTGCGCCTTGTCTTCATCCGACCATTGCAGTTGCTCTGCTAAAGCTGCATTAAAATGTCCGGCTTTCGCACCTTTTAACGGCAGCGGAACTTGATGGTGATAGAGGCGGGCGGGCAGTGTTTGATAGCGAGAGTTAAAATACATGGCATCAGTACAGGATTGGAATAAATTTACTATAACAAAGATAGCTGTATAAAACTGTTGTATAAGCGAGAGTTCACGTTATCTTTCGGACATAAAAAAAGCCCCAATCGGGGCTTTAGTGTTCAACAGCTTTTATTGAGAAACTGCAGATTTTTTCAAATTACGAACCAGTAGATTCAAGGTTTGACGATGATGAGAAAGACGCTGCTCAACCAGCTGGAATTCAACTTTCAGCTTGTCATCCATCTGATGGATTTTTTCAGCCATCGATGCTTTCTTGACCTGAATTTCCTGTTCTTTCAGCTTCGCCCAGTCATTTAAAGTTTGGGTAAATGCATCATATTCCTGTGCGATTTTGGTTTTTACCGCCGAGATATCTTCAGAAACATCATGGCCATATACCGCAAGATCTTGTTCGGCATATTTAAACTTCATCGCCAATTCCGCTTTTTTGATATTAAAGCTAGGAATACGGCGCAAGTTTTTAGCTAGACCCAGTTTAGAACAGGTCCAGATCAGCCATTTAGTTGGATCGTACTGCCACCATTTTACGCCGTTACGGTAATCGTATTGGAAAATATGGTGATAGTTATGATAACCCTCACCCCAAGTTGCAACCGCGAGTACGAAGTTGTCACGTGCAGTATTTTCGTCAGTATAAGGACGATTTCCCCACATGTGGCACAGTGAGTTAATAAAGAAGGTCACATGATGGCTCAGGATTAAACGCATTAGTCCACCCAACAGTAATACGCCCCAGACATCACCTACAGCCCAGCCGATGGGCAGTAAAATCGCAGCATGCACGGCAATCACTAAAGGAACGTAGTATTTGTCCTGAAACATCACCACTTTGTCTTTTAACAGATCTGGCGCATTTTTATAGTTGGCAGCACCAGATGGATAATCACGTAACATCCAGCCAATATGTGCATACCAGAAGCCTTTATTGATCGAGTACGGGTCTTGATCAACATCATCGACATGACGGTGATGGGTACGGTGACCAGATGCCCAGAATAAAATACTATTCTGTACAGCAAATGTACCCATAATCATCAAGATGATTTTTAATGGTAAAGTGGCTTCATAAGCACGATGTGCCCACAGGCGATGGTATCCCGCTGTAATGCCGAGGCTGCTTACGCCCAGTAAAACAAACATACTGATCCAAGCGGCAGCGCTAAAATCATGGTGATACGCATACAACGGAATCGCAATCAGGGCTACGATCGGTAAAAATACCAATGCAAACACAGCAATCCAGTTGATGGGGGCTTTGGGTAAGGGAGCATTCATCTCCAACAGCACTCCTAGAACCTCGGAAGGTATAACAAAAAGCAGAAACTACTGTTGGTTTTAACAGCAGCCTATCTTGTCCATATTAGCATGTGCCCTAAGGCATCACTAGCATTATTGTACGGTTGTATTGTACTTGTCGGTAACAGAATAAGTAGGGCAGAAGTGACCATTTTGCGAGCGTAGACGGGTTCTGATTTCCGACTAAGTGACTGAGGATTATCACTCTTTCAGAAAATGGAAACCGAATGAATCAGAGGAAAATAGTTGTTCATAATTTCTACAATACTATCAGGAAATTTGCAGAATATAGAGGTTGGGCAACTTAATTTCACTTTCAAATAAAATCTGATTAAGGAAGATTCCCACTTTCATTATTGCATTTTCGAAATGAACTGGATCAAGAAATACCTAGATCAATCAAGGCTAAGAGAGATTATTTAGAGTTGTTGTAGCATCAATTTTGGATAATCGGTAATCAGCCCCTGAATGCCCCAGTCTCGCAGCTGTTTGGCACGGGTGACATCATTGACCGTCCAGACACTGATATTCAACTCGGCAGCCTGCGTGGCTTGAATCAGGTCTTTACTGGCCAGTTCATCCATCCAGCCAATATGACAGCATCCAAGTTCCAGCGCCTGATCAATGGCTTGATGTTTGACATCGGTTTCAATCAATAAACCGCGTTTTAAACGTGAGTTTTGCTGTTTAAATGCATCCAGAATTTTGGCATCAAAGCTGGTAATAATGGCTGCCTGCTCATAGCCTTGTAACTGCTTTTCGACTTCAAACGCGATTTTTTCAGCTGCTTCTTCAGATGCTACGCTTTTAATTTCGACTTCAATATGCTCAAAATTTCGAATGACATTTAAGGTTTGATCGAGCAATGGGGTCGCTTCGATTTTATTCCATTCTGACCAGGCCACTGCGTGATTATATTGGGTAAGATCTTGACGGTTACACTCGTATAGATGCTTCTGCAAACCGGTGGTACGCACAAAGTCGTCATCATGCATGATGATTAAGGCATTGTCTTTGAGCTGACGGACATCAAACTCAACGGCGCGAATGCCAATCTCCTGAATATATTGAAAACCGCCCAAGGTATTTTCAGGGGCTTCGCCACGTGCACCACGATGACCAATTATGCGCATAAGATGCTCATGAGTGGGAAAGTTAAGTTCATTTTGCGAGGGCTACGTGACAGAAGAGTGACACTTTCTATTTTCGTCAGATGTTCTGTAAAATCAAGAGACATCTGACGTGTATTTTTAGATAGCAACTTGAAACATAATTTTACTTTTCGATGCTGTCATTGATATTTTTTTGCCACAGCACTTCGGAACCGCCCTCAGCACGTTGCAGGGTACGTGATGCTACAAATAACCAGTCCGATAAACGATTAAGTAGTTGCAGTGACGCTGCCTGAATATTTTGGTCACGGTGATGTACCGACATGACGCTGCGTTCTGCACGACGGCAAACAGCGCGGGCCTGATGGGCAAAGCTACACACCAGCGTTCCGGTAGGCAAAATAAAGTCTTTTAACATCGGCAAAGCTTCATTCATGCGGTCGATATCATTTTCCAGAAACTCAATCGATACCGGTTGCACCAGATTAAAACCTGGAATACACACTTCACCGCCTAAATCGAATAACCAGTGCTGGATCAGGCTTAAAGATTTATCCCAAGTAGCTTTATCTTCAATTGTGCTTGCTGAAATCTGCGCGCGTAATACGCCAATTACGGCATTCAGCTCATCGACATCACCCAGCGCGGTAATACGTAAATCATCTTTGGCAACACGTGAGCCATCACCGAGTCCTGTGGTACCCGAATCGCCTGTGCGCGTGTAGATTTTGCTTAAACGGTGGCCCATATGTGTTCCTTGAATTTTTAATGAAGATAATAAAAAAGGATAATGTCGGTCATAACATTATCCATAAACTGCGCTGTTTTAAAGTTTTTTGCTGTTTAGAGCTTAGTATTTAAAGGTGATGCCTGCAGAAGCGAGACGGCCACCGTTCACATAGTACTGGTCGCCAGCGCTATGCACAGTTTTGTATTTCACATCACCGACATTTTCAATGTTAGTAAACAGTTTAACTGTTGGATTAATATTCCAATATGCATTTAAGTCAACACGTGCATAACCTGGAATATCACGACTAAAGTCCTTCGCTTTCGATTTTGCTACCAGTGCAGCACTTAAACCGTAATCGGCATTTTGTAGACCTGTCGATACAGTGAATGACTGACGAGGGCGACGTAATAGCTCTGAATTCTGTTTCGTATCTTCAGTTTTGACATAAGTGTAACCGGCATTAATAAAGAACTGATCTTTTGCCCATTGTGCCGTCAATTCGCCGCCAGTCATCTTGGCTTCATCAATGTTTTGGTTTTGGTAAACAGTAGTTGGAAGCCACTCTTCTCCACAATCAATAATACATTCCGAATTAATTAAATTATCGACTTCCGTATAGAAAGCGGAAGTACCTACTAAAATATTTAATGGAAGTTTTTGATCTATCCCCATTTCATACGAAATGCTTTCTTCAGGCTTCAGTTGATCATTGCCGCCAAAAGCATACATATCATTTAAAGTCGGTGCCTTAAATGCTGAACCAATATTGGTATAAATGCTGGTATTAGGGAGCAGTTGATAACGGATACCACCTTGTGCAACGGTATGTGAGCCAAATTTTTCGTTATCTTCGACACGCACACCCATCTGAGTGCTTAAGCTATTTGTCTGATACTGATGCTGAATATAGTAGCCTGTTGAATTAATATCTTCATCAATAGCCTGGGTTTTTGCATCGGTATTACGCTGGGTAATGCCCAGTAAAACATTTTGTGCTGCTGTGAAATTCCATTTGCCATAGATTTCTGCTTCTTGCGTGGTGCTATGTACAAAGCTGCTTGATGTGACCTGATCTAAGTCATCTTTAAACTGAGATAGACGTGCATTAATTTCAGTGGCTTGTGTTGGGTTAATACGACCTTTTAAGTTTACAATTTTATTTTCAAAATCTTGGCTGGAAAATGCACCCCAATTACTGTATTGGACATTTCCTGAATTTTGACTGTAATCGAGTGATGTTGCATAACGCTCTTTTTCAATACCGAATTTTGCACTATAGCCTTTTTGATCATAACTGTAGTCACGGTTGTCATTGATATTGAATACAGGTGTGCCGTCAGTTTCTAAAACTTGACCGCGAATCTGCGCATACACCCCATTTTCTGCCAAGTCAGCCCCAATAATTGATTTGTAGGTTTGATTCTCACCAATTTCACCTGTTACAAAGGCACTCGTTTTTTCAGGCGTTTTTGTTACAAACTGCACTACACCACCAATTGCGTCTGTACCATAAAGCACAGACGCAGGGCCTTTTAATACTTCAATCTGTTTAAGATCAGTGGTGTCTAAAAAAGGAATAGACGCTGCACCTGTGGTGGCTGTATTTAAACGAACACCATCACGTAGTACTAAAACTTGATTGGAATTGGTACCGCGTAAAAAAATAGAAGTTTGCTGGCCATAACCACCCGATTGCACGACATTAATACTTGGGTCTGTTTTGAGTAAATCTGGTAGTGCTTTAAGAGGTGATTGCTCAAGAATTACAGGTTCAATAATCGAAATACGCGCTGGTACATTTTCAATGTTTTCTGCAGAGCGAGTTGCCGTGACCACAATGGTATCTAAAGATGCTTTCGCAACTTTTTGCTCGTTAGCAAAAACAGATGAGGTGGTACCCAACGCAAGTGCGATCGCACCTACCAAGGCAGTAGGTTGACAATGAAGTGACATGTTAAAGCTCCCTACATTCACTTCCCCGTGAATGATTGAGTTATAGAACACAACAAGCAGGTTTCCGGACTTAAATGTGCAAAGCAGCGACTTTGCTGTATATCCACCTTCCCACATCAAGATGCAGTGGTGTAAACCGAAGAGTTTAAATTGATAGACGTTTCATTTTTTACCGTTGCGGGGGCAGTGCTGGATTTACACCAGCTTCCCTAAAGCCTGAAGGCTTGGACTTGCTGCAAAGTGAGCGCAGTATAAAGTTTGTATGCCTTATAAACAATCTGCATCGAGAATAATCCGGATGAACTTTTACGCAAGTCAGGAAAATTGCATTACAATGATTTGCCCCAATCTTATAGATTGTTCAATACATTGGTAGATCTAGAGCCAACATAATATGCGAACCCGTGCCAAAATTTGTGGAATCACCCGAGTCGAAGATGTACATGCCGTAGCCAATGCTGGCTGTGATGCGATAGGATTTGTATTTTATCCACCGAGTCCGCGGCATGTTAATTTAGAACAGGCTGAAATCCTGATCCGGGCGGTTCCGGCTTATGTACAGGCAGTGGGTTTATTTGTGAATAGTCACGCAGATGAAATTCATGCGATTTTAAATAAAGTACCGCTGGATATTTTGCAATTTCATGGCGATGAAACGCCTGAACAATGTCAGGCCATCGCCCAACAGGTCGGACGCCGCTGGTATAAAGCCATTCAGGTAAAACCTGACCTGAATGTAGTCGCAGAAATTCAGCGTTATCAAGATGCAGGCGCAAGTGCAGTACTGTTAGACGCATGGCATCCTGACCTGAAAGGTGGCACAGGGCACAGCTTCGATTGGGACACCTTTCCCAAACTCAATATTCCCTTGATCTTGGCAGGCGGTTTAAATCCTGACAATATCGAACAGGCAATTCTCACCACACAGGCTTATGCCGTGGATGTGAGTGGCGGTGTCGAGTCCGCAAAAGGTATTAAAGACCAACAACTCATAGAACGCTTTATGCAAGGAGTCCATCGTGGATCAGCAAAGTACTAGCCAGAACAGTCAGGCAGTTGACTATACCCAATTCCCGGATGAACGCGGGCATTTCGGTATTCATGGCGGACGTTTTGTGTCAGAAACACTCATGGCGGCTTTAGAAGACTTGGAAAAGCTCTATTTCCGTATGAAAGATGATGCGCAGTTTTTGGCAGAATTTGACCGTGACATGGCGTTTTACGTCGGTCGTCCGAGTCCTTTATATCATGCTGAACGATGGTCGAAAGAGTTGGGTGGCGCACAGATTTACCTGAAACGTGAAGACCTGAACCATACCGGTTCGCACAAAGTAAATAATACAATCGGTCAGGCTTTGCTGGCGAAGCTTTCCGGCAAGAAACGTATTATTGCCGAAACAGGGGCAGGCCAGCACGGTGTAGCAACGGCAACGATTGCAGCACGTTTAGGTCTTGAATGCGTAGTATTTATGGGCGCAGACGATGTAAAACGTCAGGCGATGAACGTCTACCGTATGCGTTTATTAGGTGCGACGGTTGTGCCGGTAGAAAGTGGCTCTAAAACCTTAAAAGATGCCATGAATGAAGCCATGCGTGATTGGGTGACCAATGTTGATTCAACCTATTATGTGATTGGTACTGTGGCAGGTCCACACCCATATCCACAGTTGGTTCGTGATTTCCAGTCGATCATCGGTCGTGAAGCACGCCGTCAGATTCTGGAACAGGCAGGCCGTCTGCCAGATGCACTGGTCGCGTGTGTCGGTGGTGGATCCAATGCAATGGGCTTGTTCTATCCATTCCTGAATGACCAAGACGTGAAAATGTACGGCGTTGAAGCAGCAGGTCATGGGATCGAATCAGGTAAACATTCTGCGCCACTAAATGCCGGTCATGTCGGTGTACTGCATGGTAACCGGACTTACCTGATGTCGGATGCGCAAGGCCAGATCATCGAAACCCATTCAATTTCTGCAGGTCTGGATTATCCGGGTGTGGGTCCGGAACATAGCTTCCTGAAAGATATGGCCCGTGTTAAATACGTACCGATCAATGATCAGGAAGCTTTACAAGGTTTCCGCGACTTGACCAAGATTGAAGGCATTATTCCGGCGTTAGAAAGCGCACATGCTATGGCTTATGTCACTAAACTTGCACCGACCATGGACAAGGATCAAATTATTATTGCGACGGTTTCAGGTCGTGGTGATAAGGACTTGATGACCGTTGCCCGTATTGATGGCGTGGAAATGGTAGAGATGTAAGCTCCTTAAAGTCCTCTCCTTATAGGAGAGGGTTGGATGAGGTTAAATCTCACAAAAGGATAAGTTAAAAAATCGTGCTAAGTTTTCTTAGCACGATTTTTTATTGAGTAGATTTTGAAAGAACACGTTTGTATGGAATTAAGAGAATTCACCTTGCGCGCGCTCTTTGGCCCATTCACGTAAAACAAATTTCTGCAATTTTCCGGTCGAAGTTTTTGGAATTTCGGTAATCACCACATCCTTAGGCACTTTAAAACGGGCCAGATGCTCACGGCAGAATTCCATAATTTCTTCTTCTGTGGCTTTTTTTCCTTCTTTGAGTTCGATAAAGGCACAAGGAACTTCCTGCCAGCGTGGATCAGGCTTGGCGACTACCGCCGCAGTCAGCACCGCCGGATGCTGATACAGCACTTCCTCCACTTCAAGTGAAGAAATATTTTCTCCGCCGGAAATAATCACATCTTTGGAACGGTCGGTAATTTTGGCATAGCCATCCGGTTGGCAAACTGCCAGATCTCCTGTATGGAACCAGCCACCGGCAAAGGCTTCAGCGGTCGCCTCAGGATTTTTCAGATAACCTTTCATCACGATATTGCCACGGAACATGATTTCACCCATGGTCTGACCATCATGTGGCACTTCCTGCATGGTATCCGGATCAAGCACTTTCATGCCATCTTGCAATGGATAAGGTACGCCTTGGCGGGAGTGCAACTGTGCTTGTTCCTGAATAGATAAATCACTCCAGCCGGCTTGGGATGCGCACAGTGCAGAAGGACCGTAGGTTTCTGTCAGGCCGTAGACATGGGTTACGTTAATGCCAATATTGCGCATGCCTTCAATGATTGCTGCTGGAGGTGCGGCACCCGCCACCATCACTTCGACACGGTGATCAATTTTGGTCTTTTTCTCTTCAGGTGTGTTAATCAGCATCGACAGGACAATCGGTGCCCCACAGAAGTAATCGACTTTATGTTCGGCAATCAGTTTAAAGATCAGTTCAGCATCGACTTTACGCAAGCAAACGTTGGTTCCGCCGTTGGCTGCCATGGTCCAGGCAAAGCACCAACCATTACAGTGGAATAGCGGCAGTGTCCATAAATAGGTGGCACGTGGTGTCATGCCACAGGCAATAATATTACTGGCTGCGTTAATGTAGGCACCGCGATGATGATAGACCACGCCTTTCGGGTTGCCTGTGGTTCCAGAGGTATAGCTTAAGCTGATGGCATCCCATTCATCTTGTGGTAGATGCCATTCAAAGTTTGCATCGCCTTGCGCAATCCATTCTTCATATTCAATTTGACCAATACGTTGATCTTCACCTTCAAACTCTACATCGGCCACATCAATGACATAAATGTCTTGTGAAACTAGAGCGAGTGCTTCAGTCGCAAGTGCGGTAAATTCAGGATCGACCAAGAGCACTTTGCTTTCAGCGTGTTCCAGCATAAAAGCCAGTGTTTTGGCATCGAGACGGGTATTTAAAGTATTCAGGACTGCACCTGCCATCGGTACAGCAAAATGTGCTTCGATCATGGCAGGGACGTTAGGCAGCAGGACAGACACGGTATCATTTTTACCGATACCTAGTTTTTGGAGTTGGTTGGCAAACTGACGACAACGATTGTATTTCTCACGCCAGGTAATACGACGCTTACCGTGAATAATCGCGTACTGGTTTGGATAGATATAAGCTGCACGATCAAGATAGCGTAAAGGTGATAAGGCTACAAAATTCGCGGGGGTACGCGGTAATTCATCATATGCGCTAACCATTGTAAAACTCCGTTCTATATTTATTTTCATATCCTGTTGAAAAGATATGTATTTCTCAGAAATCTTGCATTTATGCTTTAGTCGAGTACGATTTTACAAATTTTAAGTATTTGAATATTAATAAAAATATTTAACCCTACTTAAATGTTTTGAACGCATGGGTTCCCAAGTTTGATTTTTTAGGTATTTTACTCTAGTTCAGCCATTAAAATAATATGAGCCCAGGAAGAATAATGAAAATACAACAGGCGAATGACGTCTGGCGAAACTGGTCGGGGAGCCAGTTCAGTGCCGCTCGGATTGTTCAGCCCAGCCAGATCAGTGAATTACAAAGTTTAGTGAAGACCCATGCACACATTACAAAGTTTAGTGAAGACCCATGCACACATTCGTGCAGTGGGTGCAGGACATTCATTTAGCCCATTGGCCAAAACAGATGAGGTGTTGCTTAATCTCGATTTGTTAAAAGGTATCGTTGCCTTTGATCAAGAGAAAACCCAATGCACCGTGCGGGCCGGGACGCGTTTATATGATTTGGGGAAAGATCTGGTACCGATCAATCAGGCCTTAATCAATCAGGGCGATATAGACCAGCAAAGTCTGGCCGGAGCGATTTCTACCGGAACGCATGGCACGGGCATCGATTTACCTTGCATCTCTGCTTTCGTGGAAGGCTTTGAATTACTGACCGCGGATGGAGAGCTGTTGCAATGTCATCGTGAGCAGAATGCTGAGATATTTCAGGCTGGACGGGTGGCATTGGGCAGCTTGGGTGTATTGACCCAAATCACCCTGCAAAATCGGCCACGATATAAACTAAAAGAACAGATTCGGCTCTGTTCATTAAAAGACATATTTACCCATATTGATCAATGGAAACATCAGCATCGGTATATTGAATTTTGGGCTTTTTTACATGCCGATCAAGTGATGCTGAAAACTCTGGATGAAACGGATGCAACCATTCAGCCGAGAACAGAGAGCTGGCCTCCGGAAGATATTTTATTGACTCTATGTTCGGAATTGACGCGACTCTTCCCAAAGACAAATCCCTATCTGCAAAAACTGCTCGGCGTATTTGTCAAACCGACTCGTTATGTAGACTGTTCATCCAGAATTTTTCCAACTCCGCGTAAGACCAGATTTAATGAAATGGAATATCAGGTTCCGGTTGAGTTTGGCTTGCAGTGTCTGGACGAGATTCTGCATGTTTTATGCAAACACCAAGTGCCGATGTTTTTCCCGATCGAGTTTCGTTATGTCAAAGGCGATGAGATCTGGCTAAGTCCTTTTTATCAGCGTGATTCGGTCTCCATTTCGATTCATCAATTTTATAAACAGGATTACCACGCGATCTTTGATCTGGTCGAGCCGATTTTACAGAAATATCAGGGACGACCGCATTGGGGCAAGTTACATAGTATGAGCGCAGCCTCGCTGCGCGAACTCTACCCGAAATGGGATAATTTCATGGTGCTACGTCAGCAATTGGATCCACAGCAAAAATGGCTGAATCCATATTTAAAAGAATTGTTTTTATCTGGGAAATGAGGAGAGGGCGATGCAATCAAATTATTTTCAGCAACTGACGCAGGAATTAAAACGGCAGGGCACTGGCACACCGCAACTGATTTTAGATTTAAAAACCTATCAACGTAATTTGGACTATGTACAGTCAAAATTGCCTGCGAAGTTAAAACCACGTCTGGTAGTGAAGTCTTTAGCCAGCATTCAGCTACTCAAACTGGCCAGTGAAAAACTAAATACCCAGCGCTTTATGGTCTTTCATCTGCCGCATCTGCTGGAGATTATAGGGACATTTCAGCAAGCCGATATCTTGTTGGGTAAACCGATGCCGATTCAGGCAGTCAAACATTTTTATCAAACTTTGTCTGATCAAAATAAAGCCAATGATCAAGTAATTATTCAATGGCTAATTGATGATGTGGAACGATTAAAACAATATCTGCAACTCGCGCAAAGCTTGAATACCTGCCTGAATGTCAATATTGAAATTGATGTAGGGCTGCATCGTGGCGGCGTACAAACGCAGCAGCAATTTATAGCCTTAATGAAGCTGATTCAGCACAACGCGGCTTATCTCAAACTTTCGGGTCTAACGGGCTATGATGCACATGTCGCCAAACTGCCAAAAATTTTGAAAAGTCCCGACAAAAGTTATCAGCAATCGCAGCAGATGTATCAACAATACAAAAGTATTCTTCAGCGAAAATTCCCGGATTTATGGCATGAAGGTTTGTGTTTTAACGGTGGGGGAAGTCCAACCTTTATGCAGCATTGCCAGCAAAGTGTCTGTAATGATCTGGCCTTTGGCTCGATGCTGCTTAAGCCGAGTGATTTTGATCTGGAAAATTTGTCCGCTTTAAGCTGTGCTTTATGGATTGCCGCACCCATTTTAAAAGTGTTGCCTTGTAGTCAGATTCCCGGTCTGGAGCTGCTGAATTATCTTCCTCATCAATATAAAGCCGTATTTATTTATGGCGGCTATTGGCGAGCGGATTATATTTATCCTGAAAAAAGCCGGCCGTATGTGTTGTATGGCCGCAGCAGTAATCAGGAAATGCTTCAGGTGCCCATGCAGTGCGATATTCATGTCGATGATTATGTGTTTTTAAGACCGACACAAAGTGAAGCGCTGATCCCGCAATTCGACCAGCTGTATGTTTATGTAGAGGGAAAGTTTCTCCAGTGGCAGACGTTCCGGGAATAACTACATTCTGAAATGAAAAATGAGCCTAAGCCTTTAACGATCAGGCACAGATTTGGCGGTAAATCTTATTTTTATTGGGAAAAGGTTTAATCATGCGGCCAAGCCGTGTAAAATTCGAATCGATTTTATTTATCCACCGTTTTTATCTTTTGAGGCTGTGCCTCGATCATAATCTCGCGGTGATATGCTCCATGGTACGGGGCATCACTCCTTAAGGATTTCTTATGCCAATTATCACTTTGCCCAATGGCGATCAAAAACAGTTTGATCACGCCGTATCTGTGATGGACGTTGCACTTAGCATTGGTCCTGGTCTTGCAAAAAATACAGTTGCTGGTCGTGTCAACGATCGTTTGGTTGATGCGTCTGATCTCATCACTGAAGATGCAACACTACAAATTATCACGCCTAAAGACGAAGCCGGTGTCGAGATCATTCGCCATTCTTGCGCGCATTTGGTCGGTCATGCAGTTAAGCAACTGTTCCCAGAAGCAAAGATGGTCATTGGTCCGGTCATTGAAGAAGGTTTCTACTATGACATCTGGATGCCACGTCCGTTTACCTTAGACGACATGGCAGCCATCGAAGAGCGTATGAAAAAGCTCATCGATCAAGACTACGATGTCATCAAAAAAATGACACCGCGTGATGAAGTCATTGCAGAATTCACTGCGCGTGGCGAAGAATACAAATTGCGCTTGATTGCAGACATGCCTGAAGAAACGCAAATGGGCTTGTACTACCATCAGGATTATTTGGATATGTGCCGTGGTCCGCACGTACCAAACACTAAATTCCTTAAATCGTTCAAGCTGACTAAAATCTCGGGTGCTTACTGGCGCGGTGATGCGAAAAACGAACAGCTACAACGTATTTACGGTACAGCGTGGGCAGACAAAAAACAGCTTGCTGCTTATGTAAAACGTATTGAAGAAGCAGAAAAACGCGATCACCGTAAAATCGGTAAAGCGCTAGATTTGTTCCATATGCAAGAAGAAGCACCGGGTATGGTGTTCTGGCATCCGAACGGCTGGACCATTTACCAGGTTCTTGAACAGTACATGCGTAAAGTTCAGCAAGACAATGGCTACGAAGAAATCCGTACCCCACAAGTGGTCGATTTCACGCTGTGGGAAAAATCGGGTCATGCTGCCAACTATGCAGACAACATGTTCACCACGCATTCTGAAAACCGTAACTATGCGGTGAAGCCAATGAACTGTCCTTGTCACGTACAAGTGTTCAATCAAGGTTTGAAGTCATACCGTGATCTTCCTGTTCGTTTGGCAGAGTTCGGTTCATGTCACCGTAACGAGCCATCAGGTTCTTTACACGGTATTATGCGTGTACGTGGCTTTACTCAAGATGATGCGCATATCTTCTGTACCAAAGAACAGATTGGGCCTGAAGTTGCAGACTTTATCAAATTGACACTGGATGTATACAAAGACTTTGGCTTCGAAGAAGTACAAATGAAATTGTCGACGCGTCCTGAAAAACGTGTCGGAGATGACAAGCTTTGGGATATGGCAGAAAAATCTTTGGCAGATGCTTTAGATGCTGCGGGTCTTGAGTGGGAGCTTCAACCAGGCGAAGGCGCATTCTACGGTCCGAAAATTGAATTCTCTCTGAAAGACTGCTTAGGTCGTGTCTGGCAGTGTGGTACCATTCAGTGTGACTTTAACTTGCCAGAACGTCTAGATGCTTCTTATGTGACTGAAGATAATGACCGCGATCAGCCAGTAATGTTACATCGTGCAATTCTTGGCAGTTTCGAGCGTTTTATTGGTATACTGATCGAACACTACGCAGGCTTCATGCCACCTTGGTTGGCACCAATGCAAGCGTGTGTGATGAACATTACCGATTCTCAAGCCGAGGCATGTGAGTCAGTCGTCGCAAAACTTAAAGAAAACGGTATCCGTGCAATTTCTGACTTGAGAAATGAGAAAATCGGCTTTAAGATTCGTGAACGTACATTAGAGCGTATTCCTTACTTACTGGTACTTGGGGACCGTGAAGTAGAGGAAGGTACCGTAAACGTGCGTACCCGCTCAGGAACAAATTTGGGTACTATGTCAATCGATGCTTTCGTTGACCTAGTAAAAGCAGCCGTAGCCGAACGCGGCCGGTACATTGTGGAGTAACAGCGATTAAACAGCCTGACCGTAATCAACAGGGCGGTAACAAATCAAACCGTCCTGCCTTGAATGATGAAATTCGTGCGAAAGAAGTCCGTCTTGTCGACGAAAATGGTGAGCAAAAAGGGATTGTAAGCTTAGCTGACGCCCTACGCGCAGCAGAAAGTGTTGAACTTGATCTTGTTGAGATCGTAGCAAACGCTGAGCCACCAGTATGTAAGATTATGGACTTCAACAAGCATTTGTTTGATCTTAAGCAAAAGCAGAAAGAAGCGAAGAAAAAACAACATCAAGTCCAGGTGAAAGAAATCAAGCTACGCCCGGGTACTGATGTTGGTGATTACAACGTAAAACTACGTGCAATCATCAAGTTCCTTGAAGAAGGTAACAAGGTGAAAATCACGCTTCGTTTCCGTGGTCGTGAAATGGCGCACCAACAGTTGGGTCTAGCTCAATTGCAAAAAATTGAAGCTGACGTGGCTGAATTCGGTACTGTTGAGCAGATGCCGAAAATGGAAGGGCGTCAAATGGGTATGCTACTTGGTCCTAAAAAGAAAAAGTAAGCACTCATTAAGCGAAAAAAGCCCTGCATATGCAGGGCTTTTTTTATGCTCTAAAGTTCCAGGCACTTTGTATGGCCTGCATAATCTGTTGAGCTTGCGGGCGGGAAAACATCGACAGCTGAATCCGGAAAAATCCAAGACAAATTTGATTTATTAGACCGGATTGATGCAATTTAAAATCCAAAGTGCCATCACGTTGACTAATCACATGCGCTGGCATGTTATAGAGCCAGCTTTTGAGATGTGCTTTGAGAGAAGCATAGCGTGGATTCAGAAAGCTATACTGTACCAAATGTCGTTTTAAGCACAGGCTGATGCGGAAACCGGCCAAAGTATAATAAATAGCTTGTGAGGTGATTTTCAGTTTAGTTCCCAGCATAAGCAGCGAAAGACCAAGAAAGCCGCCAATATAAATATAAAAGTCAGGAGACTCCTGCCATAAAAATAATAGTCCTTGGAAAAAACTGGAATTGCTACGCACACTGCTGAAATAAAAAATGCTGAATATTCCGACCGGATAACAAAACAGTAAATATCCCATAGCGCGTATGATCGGGCTAGCTTGATGAAACAGGATGTTTTCTGGCACATTCATGGTTTATTTTTATGATCAGAAAGCGTATTGCCTCAATGAGCTTAAGGAATCTGTAGCCAAAAAGAAAGGTCCTTGCGGACCTTCCTTTGCGTACTTAATCGAGCTTATTCCACTGATTTTTCATCATTTGCAATAAGCAGTTTATTGCCAATCGGGATTTGACGCGGCAATTTTTCTTCTGGAATAATGCGCTGCAAGTCGATGATCAATAAACCATTTTCATAGTCTGCCTGTTGTACTTCAATATATTCATCCAGACGTAAAGATAATTTGAATGCACGTCGCGCAATGCCTTTGTGCAGGAATTCAATACTGTCATTGCTCTGGTTTTCAGGCTTACCCAAGATGGTCAGCAACTTATTTTCCAGACGAATGTCGAGTTCTTCCTGACGAAAACCCGCAGTTGCCACCACGATACGGTAATTATTCTCACCATGCTTTTCGATATTATACGGTGGATAATTTGGCGCATCGCTTTGCATGGCATAATCAATGAAATCATTGAGGCGATCAAAGCCAATGCTGCGGCGGAATAATGGATGAAGATTGATATTACTCATTATTAGAACCTCCTGAGGTCAGCAAAGTTTTAAAAATAAGAAAACACCGCTGTCATGATGATCATCGACAGGGCAAAAGATGCATGAACCATCCTTATGCAGAAATAAATATGTGTTCAGGCTAGAAATTTTCAAGAAATTTAAGTGAAATTTTTAAGAAAATTATATTAATTTACTGAAATTAAATTAAAAATTATTTTATTAAGCATTGCTTGTTGTTTTTGACCAGATCCATTATTTTGTTGGAACACCATAATAAAGGTGTATGGAGTATAGGTACGAATGATTGATTTATATTACTGGGGTACACCCAACGGTCATAAGATTACAATCGCATTAGAAGAAATGGGGCTATCTTATCAGATCCTTCCAGTCAATATTCTGGAAAATGACCAGTTTCAGCCAGACTTTCTGGCAATCTCACCGAACAATAAAATTCCAGCTATTGTCGATCAGGATGGACCAGATCATCGGTCGATTTCAATCTTTGAATCGGGTGCCATCTTGCAGTATTTGGGACGTAAAACCGGAATGTTTTATCCGACCGATGAGATTAAGCGGATTCAGGTGGAACAATGGTTGATGTGGCAAATGGGTGGGCTAGGCCCGATGCTGGGACAGAACCATCATTTTAGTCGTTTTGCGCCAGAACGGATTCCTTATGCGACCGAACGCTATGTGAATGAGACCAAGCGCTTATATGGTGTACTGGATAAACAGCTGGTTGGTCAGGACTATGTCACTGGCGAATATTCAATTGCCGATATGGCGATTTTCCCCTGGTTACTTCGTTATGAGTGGCAAGGGATTGATTTAGCGGATTATCCGGAAGTAAGCCGTTATATTGAGCGTATGCAGGCACGTCCTGCGGTACAAAAAGCATTAGCGATTCAGGTCAGTTAATCTGCGATTGTTATGTTAAGATGTACAAAAGTTATTAAAACCACCGATTCAGGTGGTTTTTTATTGGATATGAGCATGAAAGCATTTTTCCTAAACTTCACTCGAATTGTGGAAACTAATCCTCGAATTTACTGGAGCATTCTTTTCGGCATTGCTGCATGTTTAGTGCTGTATGTTGCTGAAATTGTGCATATCGATCAGGTGATTACTGCCTTGAATACCAAAGATCAGCAGATTTTACGTGCTGCAATTGCACCGCTCAATGAGCAGTATAAATGGGCGCGGATCATGGCGATGGTGACTGCAGTCGTTTGGTCCAGTTGGGAATACAGCAAAGCCAAGAAAAAGTTGGGTTTGAGCCGTTAATAGCTGTATGAGTCTGTTGCTGCTATTTCTGTCGGCCTTTGGTGCAGCGACCTTATTGCCTTTACAGTCTGAGGCTGTTTTGCTGGGGCTTTTAGTGCAGAACAAGCAGCATGCAGTGCTGTTAATTGCGGTGGCCAGTCTGGGGAATATTCTGGGGTCGTGTGTGAACTGGTATTTGGGCCTCAAGATTGAACATTATAAGAATAAAAAGTGGTTTCCGGTTTCGGCAGACAAGATGCTCAAGGCGCAAACGACCTATCAGAAATATGGTTACTGGTCTTTACTGCTGAGCTGGGTGCCTATCATTGGTGATCCGATTACCCTGATTGCGGGACTATTAAAAGAAAACTTCGCCCGTTTTCTGCTGATGGTCAGCATCGCTAAAATTGGACGTTATCTGTTTGTCTATGCGGCCTTTGCCTTGTTCTAAGCCTGAAGCTATTTTCTTGATTCAGTCTTGGATATTATTTCAGAGCGAAATCATTCTTTAAATTCGCTTATTGGGTGAAGATGCTTTTGTTTTAAACAAAGATGCTTTAGAATACTCGCTCCCTTACCTGCAGGTCGTTTTGTAATGGTGCAAACGAGCCGAACAGGTGTTCAAAAGAGGTTGTTATGCCTAAGATGAAAACTCGCCGTGGTGCAGCTAAACGCTTTAAAGCGACTGCTAACGGTTTTAAGCGTAAACAAGCGTTCAAACGCCACATTTTGACCAAAAAATCTGCTAAGCGTATTCGTCAATTGCGCGGCTGTGTAATGGTTCACGTAAGTGACGTTGCTTCAGTTCGTCGTATGTGCCCGTACATCTAAGGAGATTATAAATGGCTCGTGTAAAACGTGGTGTACAGGCTCATCGCCGTCACAAAAAAATTCTTGCTCGCGCTAAAGGTTACTATGGTGCTCGTTCACGCGTTTACCGCGTAGCGTTCCAAGCGGTAATCAAAGCTGGTCAATATGCTTACCGTGACCGTCGTCAAAAGAAACGTCAATTCCGCGCTTTGTGGATTGCACGTATCAACGCTGGTGCTCGTCAAAATGGTTTGTCGTACAGCCGTATGATCGCTGGCTTGAAAAAAGCTCAAGTGATTATCGACCGTCGCGTACTTGCTGACATCGCTATGCATGACGCAATTGCGTTTGCTGCTTTAGCTTCTAAAGCTAAAGATGCATTGGCTGCATAAGTCTTTATGACTTGAAAAAGACCGCTTTTAGCGGTCTTTTTTATGCTTAAATAAAAGTAGTCATTCTAAATATTATTTAAAAATCAGTATTGTAAATCCTATATTTTTTAGTCATTGTTAAACTGTATAATTAAAAATAAGGCTTAAAAATAATGATTCGACTTGCCACTCAACAGGATGTACTGCCGATTGCCCAAGTGCATGTACAAAGCTGGTGTGAAAGCTATCAAAATATCATCAAACAAGAAATTTTAGATGCATTGTGTGTAGAACAAAGAGCCGCTTTGTGGCGTTCTGTGCTTGAACAGGAAAATCGACGGGTATTTGTCTATGAAGAAAATGCTCAAGTTTTGGGTTTTGCTGCTTTTAATTTTCCGGTGGATGCGCCAATCAGTGAATTGAGAGCTTTGTATTTACTGAAACAGATTCAGGGACAAGGTGTGGGGGCTAAGTTGGTTCAATTGGGTTTGGGATTAAGTCGAGAGAAATCCTATCAGCATATGCAATGCAGCGTATTGAACCTGAATTCCAGTCGTTATTTTTATGAAAAGACTGGCGCCTACTTTGTCAGTGAAGGAGATGCCAGCGATCTGGGTGAGAATCTTAAAGACTTATGTTATCAGTGGGACATTTAATTTTTGAATACTCTGGTCAAGCTGGCTCAACGTAGAAAAATCTAAAACCTGGGAAAAGACGATAGAAAATAAATCAGCCTTTGCACTGTACGGCTGATTTATCTTTTCCTCTCAATCTTTACCGATCAATCAAAAGGGCGCTATCCATCGGGCGATCAGTAAACAACAGCTTTGGCTTATTCCGACAATGCTAAAATTTTCAGGCAGATGCTTGGTCGTGATTCCATCATCTGATGGATGATGAAAACCCATAGCAAAAATCGTCAGCATTATTTCAAACTGATGTCTGCTCCTAAGTATCAATATCGCCATTGAATTCTGCCCGTGATGTTCAAGCTTTTCTGGCAAAATGTTAAAGGCCGAAATAGTAGCCAATCAAACAGATAATCACAGTGATCACAATTAAGGTCAGCACATTTGCAGATGAACTGGATTTGCCTGGGTCCTGAGGTTTTTCTGCTTTAGAAATTTTTGGTGAGCGGTCTTCGGTACTCATACCGACAAATGGATCAGGCGCAACTTTAGGTGTTAGCTGTGCAGTTTTATAGTGGTTGGCGACTTTGCTGATGAATTTAGCACTTAAATCATCAATTTTTTGCGAAAAATGTCGCAGGTTAAGTTGTTGCTCCGGGCTGAGTACTTCGCCATCTGCACGATAGGGATGCTGGATTTTCGTTTGAATAAAGTCATTTAAGGCATCTAGGCGGTACAAAGTCTGGTGAGCATAATCCGCTGAATAGTCAGTGGGAATTAAGGCCAAATGACTTTCGTTATCGGCCTGAATGGCAGGCATGGTGCCGTAATAAGGCAAATTTGTGTATGCAGGTTCGGTAAAATCTTGGGCAAGGCTACTTTCAAATAGTTCATGATCGGTATAGGCCTGAATATCATCCCAGTTTGGGGCTTCCAGATCGACATCAATGCGCTTGGCCAGTTTAGGATTCAGCTCATAACACCAGAATGTTTCATGGCGTAAAGGAGATTGCTGTGATTTAGGCGCTTCGTAATCATTGTCTGCGCTGTACCATTCAGGGAGTTCTTTGCCAATGATCCAGGCGGTTTTGGCTTTGGCACCATGACTGACAATAAAATGTGCCAGTGGCAGTAGCTCGACATTGGCATTCGGATTTTTTTCATCAACCAGTAAATCAGAGCGATGCAAGCTGAGGCGACGCACGCCTTGTTTTTTCAGACCTTCCAGCCAGATCTGAAAATGCTGAGCCAACAGATGTTGTGACATCAGATCCCGAAAGGCAAACTGATGCTGATTAAAAATGGAATGTTGAATCCAACGATTGAAACTCAGGTCCTGAGTCAAATACTCATTGCCGTAAGTGACCAGGGTCAGTTGCTGTTTCCAAATTTGATCGAGTGCCATAGTGATTTGATCTGATTGATATTGTGTTTATCTTATACTTTTTATATTTAATCATGCCAATCTAATTTTCCTTAAAACGCATCTTCATCAAAGTGTCTAAAAACTGTTAGAATGTGGGGTTTTTAAAATATTTTTTAACCTGTTGCTTTGAGAGTTACTATGTCACTGGAAGCCCTGACCACTGAAGCGCTCGCTGCGATTGCAGCAGCTCAAGACCTTGCTGCACTTGATCAAGTACGAGTGCAATTTACGGGGAAAAAAAGCCAGCTCGCGGAACAATCTAAGTCGCTTGGTAAAATGGATCCTGAAGAACGTAAAGTCTTCGGCGCACAAATCCATGCTGTACGTGAAACCATTACCGCTGCATTGACATCACGTCAGGCAGAACTGCATAAAGCTGCCTTAGAACAAAAACTGGCAAGCGAAACCATTGATATTACTTTACCAGGCCGTGGCCAACAGGTGGGCAGTATCCATCCAGTGACCCAGGTGCAAGAGCGTATTTGCCAGTTCTTTACCAAGGCAGGTTTTACGGTTGCAACAGGTCCTGAAGTTGAAGATGATTATCACAACTTTGAAGCACTGAACATTCCGGGTCATCACCCGGCGCGTGCCATGCACGATACTTTCTATTTCGATGTGAACCATTTGTTGCGTACGCATACGTCTGGTGTGCAGATTCGTACCATGGAAACACAGCAGCCACCAATCCAGATCGTGTGCCCGGGCCGTGTTTATCGTTGTGATTCGGATCAAACCCACTCGCCGATGTTCCATCAGATCGAAGGTTTATACGTGGCTGAAAATACCAGCTTCGCGGAACTGAAAGGTTTGTTGATTAACCTGCTGAACGAATTCTTCGAAAAAGATTTGAAAGTACGTTTCCGTCCATCTTATTTCCCGTTCACCGAGCCGAGTGCGGAAGTGGATATTATGGATGAACGCGGTCGCTGGTTGGAAGTATTGGGCTGCGGTATGGTGCATCCGAATGTGCTGCAAGCTGCAGGCATTGATCCTGAAAAATACAAAGGCTTTGCTTTTGGTCTGGGTGTTGAACGTTTTGCAATGCTTCGTTATGGCGTGAATGACTTACGTATGTTCTTCCAAAACGATGTGCGTTTCTTACGCCAGTTTGCTTAAAACTTTTTAATAATCCTCTCCTAACCTCTCCTTTTAAAAAGGAGAGGGACTCCGCGAAATAGATGGAGTTCTCCCCCTTTGGAAAATGGGGGGCAGAGGGGGATTCTAGAGATTTGAATTACAGGTTTTATATCAATGAAAATTAGCGAAAATTGGCTACGCACATGGGTCAACCCAGCCATCGATAGCGATAAACTTTCTGATCAATTGACCATGTTAGGTCTTGAAGTTGATGAGCTTGCACCTGCAGCAAAAGCATTTACTGGTGTAGTGGTGGGGGAAGTCCTGACAGTAGAACAACATCCAGATGCTGACCGTTTACGTGTAACCACTGTCAATATCGGTTCTGGTGGACCATTGCAAATTGTATGTGGTGCGCCAAATGTACGTGCCGGCATGAAAGCGCCAGTTGCGACTATTGGTGCAGTACTTCCAGGCGATTTCAAAATCAAGAAAGGCAAGCTTCGTGGTATCGAGTCACAAGGCATGTTGTGCGGCGCTTCAGAAATCGATCTGGAAGATAAAATTGACGGTCTTTTAGAGCTGCCTGCAGATGCACCAGTAGGTATGAACATTCGTGAATATCTAGACCTTGATGACAACGTGATTGACATCAGCATTACACCGAACCGTGGGGACTGCTTCAGTATTCGCGGGATCGCACGTGAAATTGGTGTGATTAACCAATTGCCAGTAATTGCCCCTGAAATTAAAGAAGTAGCTGCGACTATTAGCGAAGAAAAGAAAGTCGTTGTATCGACTGAAGGCTGCCCACGCTATTTGGGTCGTGTCATCAAGAACGTCAATACCAAGGCTGTGACTCCTGTATGGATGGAGCGTGCATTGGCACGTTCAGGTATTCGTCAGCACAGCATTCTGGTCGATATTACCAACTATGTATTAATCGAGCTTGGTCAACCGCTACACGCATTTGATGGCGGTAAAGTTCAAGGTGCGGTACATGTACGTCAAGCGACGGAAGCTGAAAAGTTAGTTTTGCTCAATGAACAAGAAGTTGAACTCAACGAAAAAGTGATGGTGATTGCAGATGATGAAAAAGCATTGGCCATTGCTGGTATTATGGGTGGCTTGTCTTCAGCAGTCAGCGATGCAACCACTGAAATTTTCCTGGAATCAGCATTCTTCGCGCCATTGCATATTGCCGGTCGTGCACGTAGCTTTGGCATGCATACTGATGCTTCTCAGCGTTATGAACGTGGTGTCGATTTTGAATTGCCATTGATCGCTATGCACCGCGCATCACAATTGATTGCGGAACTTGCGGGCGGTGAGTTTGGACCAATTACAGTTGCCGAAAATGCAGCGTTATTGCCAACACGCGACGCAATTGAGTTGAATCAAGCACAAGTCGATCAACTGCTAGGCTATAGTGTTGACTCAGCGTTCATTACTGATGCTTTAAGCCGTTTAGGTTGTGAAGTTACAGTAAAAGCAGAAGGCGAGTGGTCAGTGGTACCGCCATCACATCGTTATGATATGGTGATTTACCAAGATTTGATTGAAGAAGTGGCACGTATTCACGGTTATGACAATATTCAAATCAGTCTGCCTGTGATTGATGTGAAATTGGCGAAATACCAAGATCAATTTGAGTTGGGCCAACTCCGTCAAACTGCCGTAACTTTAGGTTACCAAGAAGCGATCAGCTTTAGCTTCTCAGACCTAAAACTTGAAAAGCAACTTAATTCCAGTGTGAATCCATTAGCATTAGCTAATCCAATTTCAAGTGATTTGGCTGTGATGCGTTCAACCTTGCTGTCTAGCCTGATTCCTTGTGTTCAGTACAATGTCAACCGCCAGCAAAGCCGTGTACGTTTCTTTGAGCTCGGTCTGCGTTTCGACTATCAAGAAGCCAGCAGCATCCATGATTTAAAACAGATTCCAACTTTTGCATTGATTGCGACTGGTTCACGTCATGCTGAGTCTTGGCATGGTAAGGCACAGCCAATGGACTTCTTTGACTTTAAGGGTGATGTAGAAGAAATTCTGGCTGCTGGTCGTGTCAAAGTAGAATATGTGCGTTCAGAGCGTAGCTGGTTGCACCCAGGGCAATCCGCAGAAATTCTCGTGAATGGTCAATCAATTGGTTACTTGGGGCGTTTACATCCCTCACTTGAAGACGAACTTGATCTGGCAACCACATGGGTAGCAGAATTGGATCAAGCGGCTGTTTTGCAAACTTATGTATCTAATTTTACAGAATTATCACGTTTTCCATCGGTTCGACGTGATATTGCGCTTTTAATTAGTGATAAGATTAATGTTAGCGAAATTCAGGGACTTATCGAAAAAACAGGCGGAGAGCTTTTAGACTCAACTTGGTTGTTCGATGTGTACACTGGACAAGGAGTAGAAGAAGGGAAACGCTCACTGGCATTTGCACTTCTCTGGCAGCATCCAAGCCGTACACTGGAAGATGCTGAAATTAAATCAGGTATGGATAATATCCTTCAAGTGTTAGAAAACACTTACCAAGCGACATTGAGGGCTTCATGACAGCACTAACTAAAGCAGAAATGGCTGATCATTTAAGTGAGCTCACGAGTTTAAACCGTCGTGAAGCAAAACAAATGGTTGAGTTGTTCTTCGATGAGATTAGCCAGGCGCTCATCTCAGGCGAGCAAGTAAAACTTTCGGGTTTTGGTAATTTTGAGTTGCGTGACAAGCGTCAACGTCCAGGCCGTAACCCGAAAACGGGTGAAGAGATTCCGATTTCTGCACGCCGTGTAGTAACCTTCCGTGCGGGACAGAAGTTCCGTCAACGTGTGGGAAATGAGCAGATCAACTGATCTGCTTTTTTAAAAGCTGAAATCTAATATTTTTAAATTTCAGTTTTTAAAATAAAAAAAGAGAGCCAAAGGCTCTCTTTTTTTGTACTGAATAATCTAAAAGATTATTGAGCAGCAGCTTCAGAAGCAGCAGTAGCGTCAGCAGCAGCTTCAGTAGCAACTGCAGCAGCAGCTTCAGCTTCAGATGCAGCGTCAACTTCAGCAGCAACTTCAGAAGAAGCTTCAACGTCAGTAGCTTCTACAGCAGCAGCGTCAGCAGCAGCTTCAGCTTCAGAAGCAGCTTCTACAGCTTCAGAAGCAGCTTGGTTAGCGTCAGCAGCAGCGTCGTCAGCTTTTTTAGCACAACCAACGAAAGCTAAAGTAGTAGCAACTGCAGCAGCAATAGCGATTTTTTTGAATAACATGGCATCACTCTCTAAAAATTGAGACTAAAAAAAACCAAAGTTAGTCTGTTAAGTGCTTTTATTGTTCCTAATTGTGTTAGGGACTAACAACGCAGGAGCAGTCTAACTGGTCTGCAAATATGCTATCACTGCGCATTTTTAATTGCTACTGGCAATGATCAAAAAAGTACGGAAAAACGATAAAAAATAAGAAGTTTTTAACAGAAAATAACAATGGAATGAAACATTTAGATTGGAGAAAGGCTTTTTAAACACTTAAAAGTTATACAATTTTTAATCTGAATATTTTATTAATCAAAAACTTAAAAATAAGTTTACATAAATCAGGCTTGATTGTTTCATTCTGTAATTTATGTCAACCTAAAAAAGGCCACCGCTTAGGTGACCTTTCATTTGAAATTTTAATTTGAAGCTTTGCGTTTCATCTGATCAAAGAAATCATCGTTGGTCTTGGTTTCTTTCATGCGATCCAGTAAGAATTCCATTGCCGCCAACTCATCTTGAGTATGCAACAGCTTGCGCAGAATCCAGACTTTACGCAGATTGTCTTCTGACATCAGGCGTTCTTCACGGCGAGTACCAGATTTCTTGATGTTCATCGCAGGGAATACGCGCTTTTCTGCAATGCGACGATCAAGGGTAATTTCCTGGTTACCTGTACCTTTGAATTCTTCGTAAATCACTTCATCCATTTTACTACCGGTTTCAATCAGGGCAGTAGAAATGATGGTTAGTGAACCACCTTCTTCGATATTACGTGCAGCACCAAAGAAACGTTTAGGACGTTCTAGGGCATGCGCATCCACACCACCAGTCAGTACTTTGCCTGATGAAGGGATCACGGTGTTATAGGCACGTGCCAGACGGGTAATCGAGTCAAGCAGAATCACCACATCTTTCTTGTGCTCAACCAGACGTTTTGCTTTTTCAATCACCATTTCAGCAACTTGAACGTGACGTGCAGGAGATTCATCAAAGGTAGAAGCCACGACTTCACCGCGAACCGTACGTTCCATCTCGGTCACTTCTTCTGGACGTTCATCAATCAGGAGAACGATCAGAATAACTTCAGGATTATTGCGAACGATGGACTGTGCAATGCTTTGCAGCAGCATGGTTTTACCCGCTTTCGGCGGAGCCACAATAATTGAACGCTGGCCTTTACCAATCGGGGCCACTAGGTCGATCACACGGGTGGTTAAATCTTCAGTGGTACCATTGCCTAACTCCATCACCAACTGTTCGGTCGGGAATAATGGGGTCAAGTTTTCAAACAGAATCTTGTTACGTGAATTTTCAGGTGTGTCGTAGTTAATCTGATTGACTTTAAGTAAAGCAAAATAACGTTCGCCTTCTTTCGGCGGGCGAATGGTGCCAGTAATGGTGTCGCCAGTACGGAGGTTAAAACGACGAATTTGAGAAGGGCTGACATAGATATCGTCAGGACCTGCTAAATAAGAACCTGCGGCTGAGCGTAAAAAGCCAAAACCATCTGACAAAATTTCTAGAACGCCATCACCAAAAATCTCTTCGCCATTCATTGCATGACGTTTTAAGATGGCAAAAATAATGTCTTGCTTACGGTTACGAGCCATACCTTCGAGGCCCATAAACTCGGCAATCTTGATGAGTTCGCCAATCGGTTTTTTCTTGAGTTCGGTTAAATTCATAGGTGGTCAGATAGAATCAAAGTTCTGAGGTACAGGTTAGAAAGGGAGTAACATTCGGCCGCATACCAGCATTCAAACGAAAGCAATTGAATTTGCAAAAGAACAATTCAGAGATCTGTTTGAGTGTTTCAAAGGAAAATGTGGAAAACAATTTCTATTGCCGAGCGGCATCTTATGTAATGTGTCTTGTAAGAAATTGACAGGATTTAGGATCCTTTATCTCTTGAGTAGCGAATATAAGAGAAAATGCTAGGTTTGTCAATTTATAGCCGAAAAAAATACGCGAGAATGAGTCGCGTATTTTTTACTAAAAATGCTGTGCTTAGATATTGTCATCAATAAATGCTGTCAGTTTAGATTTTGGTGCAGCACCGACTTGAGTCGCAACAACTTCACCATTTTTGAACATCAACAAAGCCGGGATGTTACGGATGTTGAAATTCACAGCAGTTTGTTCGCAAGAAGTTACGTCAACTTTCACGATTTTAACTTTACCTTGGTATTCATCAGCAAGCACTTCAAGTACGGGTGCAATTGCTTTACATGGTGCACACCAGCCTGCCCAAAAGTCCACCAGTACAGGAACGTCTGATTGAAGAACGTCTGCTTCGAAGTTTGCGTCAGTAGTGTTTATGATGTTGCCAGACATGGAATGTGCTCCAGATTAATATTTTAAAGATAACTAATTATTAGTATTACATAGCCATCTTTAACAATGTAGGGGAATCTGTAAATTTTCAATGCTTAATGTTATTTTGTCTAATGGATGATCACGATAGTGATGATCGTGTCTCACTATTATTCCCGATACAAAAAAGAATGAGGCATTAAATTGTCGCTACAAATGGCTTTTAAATTGCATGCATGTGAATTACTCTAAGCACAATTCGTTAAAGGTTTATTTCTGGAATGTCTGACTTTTTGATTGATGAAGAATTACTTGCCGCCATCGATATGGGATCAAACAGCTTTCATTTGGCCATCGCCCGTGTAGACCATGGCGAAGTGAAGAAAGTGGCATCAATGTCAGAAAAAGTTCAGCTTGCCGCAGGACTAGACGAAAATAAGAATTTAACCGAAGCCGCCCAGCAACGCGGTTTGGCCTGTCTGGCCCGTTTTGTCGGACGTTTAGGCGCAGTTCAGCCAAACCGCTTGCGGATCGTGGCGACAAATGCTTTGCGTCAAGCCAAAAACGGCCATGAATTTATCCAGAAAGCTGCAGAAATTTTACCGAAACCGATCGAAATTATCGCCGGTCGTGAAGAAGCCCGTCTGATTTATTTGGGTGTATCGCATACCATGGCCAACAGCGGTCGTCGTCTGGTAGTTGATATCGGTGGCGGTTCAACTGAGCTGATTATCGGTGAAGAATTCGAGCCGATTCATACCGAATCGGTACAAATGGGCTGTGTAGCGTTTACCAAGGCCTATTTTCAGGATGGCGAAATCAGTGCCAAAGCCTTTGATAAAGCAGTTACTGCGGCACGTAAAGAAATTTCGGGAATTGCCAATACTTATAAAGAAGCCGGTTGGGATGCTGTCGTTGGCTCGAGTGGCACCATTAAAGCCTGCCGCCAGATTTGCGTCAATATGGGCTGGAGCAATGATCGCGAACAGTTGACGCGTGAAGGCCTGGAAAAGCTCAAAGATAAACTGCTGAAATATAAATATGTCTCGGACATGGAATTCGAAGGTCTGAAAGATGATCGTCGTGCCGTCTTACCTGCTGGTATTGCCATTCTCTATGCCGTTTTTGATGTATTGGGAATTGATCATTTGGTCTATTCCGATGGTGCGCTACGTGAAGGCGTGATGTATGACTTGCTTGGCCGTTTCAAGCATGAAGATATCCGTGATCGTTCCGTACATGCCTTGATTGGTCGATATAATGCCGATGCTAAGCAGGCTGAGCGTGTGGTTCAGACCGCACAGAAACTGTTTAATGACGTGGCCAGTGAACTCGGTTTAAGTGTTGAAGATAGTGACCTGTTACGTCGTGCTGCCTATCTGCATGAGATTGGTTTGGCCATAAGTCACAGTGGCTATCATCGTCATGGCGCGTATTTATTACAACACTCGGATATTGCCGGTTTCTCGCAAGTTGATCAAAATCATTTGTCACATTTGGTCGCGCACCATCGGCGTAAATTGCGCGCTGATGCCAAGCATGATGTGATGAAAGTCGGTGGATCTAAACTTTTATGCTTATGTTTGCTGCTTCGTCTGTCGGTTTTGGTCAATCACAGTCGTAGCGATGAGATGCTTCCTGCCATTGAACTCAAGGTTGAAAATGCGCAACAATGGCAACTCAGCGTGTCTGGTGATGCCAAGCAATGGCCATTGCTGGTCGCTGAACTGCACGATGAACAGCAGCAATTTAAAAATTGGGAGATTGAACTCTCGATTCAATCCGAACAGTTTGTTAATTAATACCTTTATAGGGATGAAAACGGTTAACCTATGAAAAATAAAGCAACTCCATCAAAAGCATGGGCGACAGTGCAGATTGCACGTCATCCAGAACGTCCACAATTCCTGGACTATGTGGGTGAAATATTCACTGAATTTGATGCTTTACATGGTGACCGCCTATATGGTGATGATGGCGCGATGATTGGTGGCTTGGCTCGTTTTGATGGTCAACCGGTGATGATCGTTGGTCAGCATCGTGGTCGTAGTACCCGTGAAAAATTACAGCATAATTTTGGCATGAGTAACCCGGAAGGTTATCGTAAGGCACAGCGTCTGCTAGATATGGCCGAGCGTTTCAATCTTCCAGTCTTTACCTTTATTGACACCATGGGTGCTTATCCGGGTGTCGGTGCAGAAGAACGTGGTCAGGCTGAAGCAATTGCCACCAGTCTGGCTCAGCTTTCCAATTTGAAAGTACCGGTAATTGCAACTGTACTGGGTGAAGGCGGTTCAGGTGGTGCGCTGGGTATTGGGGTAGCAGACCGTGTGGTGATGCTCTCTCACAGTATTTATTCGGTCATTTCACCGGAAGGCTGTGCCTCAATTCTTTGGAAAACTGCTGAAAAAGCTGAACAGGCCAGTGAAGCCTTGGCTCTGACTGCAGAAAAATTGCAGAAAATGGGTATTGTAGAATATGTGGTGGATGAAGGTGAGGGTGCTCATTTAAACTCGGATCAGGTCATGAACAGCTTGAAAGCAGTGCTGAAAGAAGCTTTGAATGAACTGCAACCAATGGAAGCGCAAGCACGATGCGAAGCACGTTACCAACGTTTGATGAAGTTTGGCAGCGACAATTTAGGTCTGGTTTCTTAAAACAGCTGCAGGATTTTCCTGCAGAGACAAAATTTCTCATCGGATGCAGTGGCGGCGTAGATTCTATGCTGTTGCTGCATCTGATGTTTTTTTTATGCCCGGAAAAAGTTCGGGCGATTTATATCGATCATCAGTTACAAGCACTCAGCGCAGATTGGGGCAAGTTCGTTGCACATCAATGTCAGCAACTGAATATTCCCTGCATCATCCAGCCCGTCAATGTCGCCAGTGGCAATCTGGAACAGCAAGCGCGCAATTCACGTTATCAGGCCTATCTGCAACATTTGCAAGCGGATGAAATTTTGGTGTTAGCGCATCATCAGCAGGATCAGGCGGAAACCCTGATGTTGCGTTTATTGTCTGGCACAGGCGTGGATGGTTTGGCTGCAATGAAACAGCTGGATATACGTGAAAATTTCACGATTTGGCGGCCGTTGCTGGATATTTCCCGTGAGCAGATTTGCCAATGGGCATCAGACCTGAATGTTCAGAATATTGAAGATCCGACCAATGCTGATACCCATTATGACCGGGCCTGGGCACGCCAGACCCTGTGGCCGCTATTAAGCCAACGTTACCCTAAAATGCAAGCTGCCTTGGTGCGAACCAGTGAGTTAATGCAGGATGCTCAAGACATTTTACAAGAAGTGCTGCAACAGGATTTAGCATCTTGTGGAACTGAAACGCAGCTCGACCTTGGTAAATTTCTACAGCTTTCAAAATCACGACAACGTCAATTACTCTCTGCCTGGATGAAAGGTAAAGAACAGTATCGTCCATCCTTAGATATGGTGGAGCGTTTGCAACGCGAAGTGATTTATGCCAAACAAGATGCTCAGGCGGCATTGCATTGGCAAGGCTTTTACTATGTACGCTATCAGCAGCAATTATATCGTCTGACCGCAGAGACTTATTTAGCTGATCAGCAACAAGTTCAAACTAGCCCGAAAACTATAAAATTTGCTTTAAAAGACAGCGTACAGGTTTTGTCAGGGAAATTTATCATCGCGCCTGCACAGCTCGGTTTATCTCCTGCATTGTTGCAGCAAACTTTGCATTTGCAGCAGCGGCAGGGTGGCGAAAAAATTCATTTATATGGCCGTGTCGGTACCTGGCCGCTGAAAAAAGCCATTCAGGAAGCGCAAATATTTCCCTGGGCTCGGCATACTATTCAAATATTAAGCACAGATAATGTTATGCTAGGCGTGTTTACCCCTAAAGGATTTTGGTTGGCCCAATCTGCATATTGTGAAGCAGGCGGATGGCTGCCGATTTCGGTTTTTTCAACTTTAGAACTCAACGATGAGCATTGAACATGAGTGCAGCTTTAAATTGTAATATCTGTTTTATTGGTGGCGGTAATATGGCCCAAGCCTTAATTGGCGGTCTGATTTCACGTGGTTTGCCAGCAACACGTATTACAGTTTCTGATCCGATCGAAAAAGTCCGTGCTTTATTGGCGGAAAAAGAAATTAATGTGACCGGGGAGAATAGTGCTGCAATTCAGGATGCAGATATCGTCGTATTGGCGGTAAAACCTCAGGTTTTGGCTCAAGTGCTGCAACCCTTAAAAGGTCTGGTTAATAATAAGCTGATTATTTCCATTGTTGCTGGTGCAGAAATTGCCACATTGTCAGCATTATTAGGGACTGAGCGTATTGTACGGGTCATGCCGAACACGCCAGCACTGGTACAGACTGGGGCACATGGTTTATATGCCAATGCATCTGTGGAAACGAGTGATCGTGAACTATCCAGTCAGGTTCTGGCATCGACCGGACTGACCATTTGGGTCGACTCAGAAGCACAAATTGATGCAGTCACTGCCGTCTCGGGTTCGGGTCCAGCTTACTTTTTCTATATGATGGAAAGTATGATTCGTGCGGGTAAAAATTTAGGTCTGGATGAAAAAGTAGCGACAGCACTCACTTTGCAAACGGCTTTGGGGGCGGCACAAATGGCCATCACCAGTTCAAATACACCGGCTGAGCTACGTAAAAACGTTACCTCTCCAAATGGAACGACTCAGGCAGCACTAGAGGTGTTCGACCGCGCGCAAATTTCTCAGAATATTCAGGCAGCACTTGCTGCTGCGCAAAAACGCAGTCAGGAACTAGCTCAAGAGCTCAGTGAAAGCAGCAAATCTTCAGTTTAATTTTTAGGAAAGTTCAAGTATGGGTGCAAATTCTGCGCTAATTTTTGGCATTATCATTAACGTCGCGATTTTGCTCGTATTCTTCCGCTTTTTAATGCAATTGGCTGCGGTAAGTCCTTACAATCCCGTCGTTCTGTCTACCGTCAAAGCGACCAAAATTGTAGATGTATTCGGGCGTATTTTCCCTACGATGGGCAAAGGGCGGGTTAATACTGCGGCACTGGCACTTTTGGTGGTGCTGTATTTGCTGAAAATTTTCGGCATGATGTATCTGTCTGGTGGCATGCCGAATGGTCCTGTGCATTTGCTCATTCTGACTTTTGTCACCATGATGCAGGATTTGATCCGTTTCTGTCGTTACTTGATTTTCGCTACCATTATTTTAAGCTGGGTGGTGATGTTTACCCAATCCCGTTCACCTTATATTGAAGTAGTTCAGGAACTTGCCGAGCCATTGCTGGCACCTTTCCGCCGGATTATGCCGAATATGGGCATGATTGACCTGTCTCCAATCCTGGCAATTCTGGCCTTGATTGTGATTGAAATGATCATGAACCAGGTGGCAATTGTATTGTTAACGGGTTTTTAATCTGAATGAAAAGAAAAGGACGCTGAGGCGTCCTTTTTATTTGCTCCTCCCTTTAGAAAAGGGAGGTTGGGAGGGATTTGTTAAACTTGCCAAACCTTGACAAGTTTTAATCGAAGTGCAAGAAGAAGATGGGATTTTAACCTCTCCCTAACCCTCTCCTGAGAGGAGAGGGAACTTGGATGCTCTTAACCAGTAGTGCTGCTGATTTCCTAAAAATAGAAAAATATGCGTTCAAAACTTGATAGTAGAAAAGATTTTAATATCGCTGCCTGTAGATGAGGATTATAAATTAAAATCCCCTCCATCCCCTTGCGGAATATATTCCTCACCTCCTATAAGGAAGATGGGGTTAAAGGCACATTAATGCGCCTCATCCCAGTTTTTGCCTTTACCCACTTCTACCACCAATGGTACAGAAATCTGCAATACCGATTGCATCACTTCTGCCAGTTTAGGTGCGAGTTCATCGGCAATGTCTTCATCCACTTCAAATACCAGTTCATCATGTACTTGCAACAGCATTTTGGCCTGATCTTTCGGCAAAATCTTGTCGACTTCAATCATCGCCATTTTAATGATATCCGCAGCCGAACCTTGTAGCGGAGCATTAATCGCAGCACGCTCTGCCGCTTTACGCACCATCATATTACGGGCATCAATATCTGGGGTATATAAACGGCGACCGAGCAGGGTTTCAACAAAACCCTGTTCTAATGCGACCTGACGGGTACGTTGCATATAGTCATAAATGCCCGGATAACGATGGAAATACTGCTTGATATAATCCTGTGATTCCTGACGGGTAAAGCCCAACTGACGGATCAGACCAAACTCGGACATACCGTAAAGTAGGCCGAAGTTGACGGCCTTGGCCTGACGGCGCTGGTCATTGGTCACTTCTTCCAACGGAATGCCCAAAACTTCCGCAGCAGTACGGCGGTGTACATCCTGACCATGAATAAAGGCATCCAGCAGGGCTTCATCCTGAGATAAATGTGCCATGAGACGCAATTCAATTTGTGAGTAATCGGCTGCCAGCAAGACACGGCCTTCAGGTGCCACAAAAGCCTTACGGATTTGACGGCCAATTTCGGCACGAATCGGAATGTTCTGCAGGTTTGGATCAGTCGATGATAAACGGCCAGTTGCAGTCAGTGCCTGATGATAACTGGTATGCACACGATGGGTATCAGGATTGGCCTGTTTGCATAAGCCATCGGTATAGGTACTTTTCAGCTTGGACAAACCACGATATTCCAGAATTAGCTGGGCAATCGGATGTTCAATTTTTTCCAGTACACTTTCACTGGTACTGTATTGTCCGGTGGTGGTTTTTTTACCGCCTTTTAGCCCCAGCTTTTCAAACAGAACTTCACCGACCTGTTTAGGTGAGCTGACATTAAAGCTTTCACCGGCAATTTCCATGATCTGGTTTTCCAGATTGTGCATGGTGTTGGAAAATTCGCCCCCAAGCTGATCCAGAAAAGCAAGATCCAGTTCGATGCCGTTTTCTTCCATTTGCGTCAGTACATGTGCGACCGGAACTTCAATATTATGCAGAATATTCACCAGTTCAGGGTGTGCCTGCAATTTGCTGCTCAAGACTTCATAAAGGCGATAGGTGACATGTGCATCTTCTGCGGCATAATGTGCTGCAGTTTCAAGTGGAATCTGGTTGAAGGTCTTTTGTTTAGCACCTTTACCGGCCACTTGTTCATAAGTCGTGGTCAGATGACTCAAATACAGACGGGCCACATCATCCATGCCATGACGGGTTGCGACAGAATTCAGGACATAGGAAGCCAGCATGGTGTCGAAATACCAGCCTGCCATATGAATGCCATGATTTTCCAGGACATGTGCATCATATTTTAGATGATGCCCAATTTTCTTTACAGACTCATCTTCCAGAATTGGTTTGATCTGCGCCAGAATTACTTCACGATTCAGCTGCTCCGGTGCGCCTTCATAATCATGTGCCAAGGGAACATAATAAGCATTCTGCGCATCGAAGGCGACCGAGAAACCGACAATCTGTGCAATACGATAATCCAAACTGGTGGTTTCGGTATCAAAGGCAAAACGTTTTTCGGTACTTAGGCGCTCAAACAGTGTGTCCCAGTCCTGCTGGCTTAATACTGTGTGGTAGGTCGCTTGACCTAGCTGGTCATCACTGCTGGTTACAGACGCATGGTCTTCCAGAGGTTCTGGTGCTGTAACCGCTTTGGCGTTAATAGATTTTGCCGCCTGCTGGTAATTTGAATTATTCGGGTTGTTCGGGTGATCTAAGGACTGCAGCTGGTTACGGAATTCCAGCTCGGTGTACAAATGACGTAAGGTCTCGACATTCGGCTCACCCAGTTTTAAATCGTCATAACCAAAGTTAAGATCCAGATCGATGACAATACTGGCCAGTTGATGGTCCAGTACAATGCCATCGACATGTTCTTTAATATTTTGACCGACTTTGCCTTTGATCTTGTCGACATTTTCTAAAATGCCACCAATCGAGCCATATTCAGTGAGCAGTTTTGCTGCAGTTTTGGCACCTACACCTGGCACGCCCATGATGCCATCTGATGCATCGCCCATCAGGGTCAGATAGTCAATAATCTGATTCGGCCAGACGCCAAACTTTTCAAACACGCCGTCGACATCCAGCGGTTTTTCTTTAAAGCTGTCTTCCAGGGTAACTTTTTCGGTCACCAGTTGTGCCATATCTTTATCGCCCGTAGAGATCAGTACCTGATGTCCCATCGCCTCGGCACGTTTGGCCAGTGTTCCGATAATGTCATCGGCTTCGGCACCCGGTAAGGTATGTAGGGGAATGCCCAAAGCGCGGATCAAGGCATGCAGATAAGGAATCTGTTCGGATAATTCCGTTGGCATGCTGGGACGATCACCTTTATAAATCGGTGACAGCTCATGCCGGAAGGTCGGTTCTGGGGTATCAAAAATTACCGCCATATGGGTCGGTTGGGTCCGGCGCATCAGTTTTTGAATAGCAGAAATCGCACCACGAATTGCATTGGTATGTAAACCGGTTGACGTGGTTAATGGTGGCAGTGCGTGAAAGGCACGAAATAAAAAGTAAGAGCCATCGACCAAGACAAATGGTGGCATGTAATCAATTCCTTATTCAAAATACAGCGCTATTGTACGTGATTTTTACCGCGCTCGCTGAGGCGAGTCTGAGTTTACAGCTTAGCGAATATCGGCTGAAGATGAAATAAGCAGCACAAGCTGTTGTATGATGGAAGGATTCAGGAAAGAGAAATATAAGAATGGCTGTAGGACGGAATGAGTTGCGCATGATCTGGCTGATTACCCTGCTGATAGCCGGGATCAGCGCCTGGTATCTGGGTTATCAGATTGTAACTTATCTGTGTGGTTTGGGGTTTATCTTTAGCGTGATGCAATATGTCACTGCGGTAGAAGCACCGATGAATCAATTGGCCGGACAGCAGCAGATGTCCTTGGAGCGCAATTCTAAAGTTCCTTTATATATCTCATCAATTACTGCCATTGTCGGCGGGTTGGCTGAACTGGACTGGTTGATGGGAATCGGGATTACGGCCTGGGTATTCTTTTTGCTCAGGTGGCTGCAACGTCTGGAAGGACGTTTGATACAGTTGCAATCACAATCTCATTCTGCCGATCCCTTACAGCGATCACCAGATCGATCCGATTCTGTTCCATTCGTGAAAACTGAGTCTGCCCAAGAGGTAAACGACACTCCTCATCTGGTAGATCAACTGCAGCGCTGGCTTTTCCAGGGGAATCCAGTCTTAAAAGTCGCGATTAGTATTTTGGTGATTGGGATTATTTTACTGCTGCGTTTTGCCACTGAGCACTGGCAACTCAGTCTGGCTGCAAAATTGGGCCTGGTTGCACTGGCGAGTGGGTGTATAGCAGGGCTGGGTTATCGCCTGATGCAGAAAAATCGGAGTTTTGCTCTGGCACTAGAAGGACTGGGTTTGGGCAGTCTGTTCCTGACCTTATTTTTTGCCTATTACAATCTGGTGATTCCCACGTTACCGTTGGCAACATTGCTATTTCTCATTATTCTGGCCATCACTCTATATTTAAGCCTGAAACAGGAAAGCATCGAACTGGCTTTGATGGCTTTGCTGATTGCTTATCTGGCGCCGTTTACCTTACCGACCCGCGATGCTTCTGCCGTTGAGCTGATTAGCTATTATTTGCTGATCAATATCGGGGTGGCAGTGCTGAGCAGTTTCCGGCCATGGAAGATTCTCAATCAAATTGCCTTTTTAGTGACTGCGGTCGTTGGCGGGATATATAGCCTGATTCATGGTTATACATATGAGCGTTATGCCATGACTGCGTTGATTCTGGCACATAGTGCGCTGTTTATCTGGCTAGGTTTCCGCTTTAGCCAGTTGCTGGCACGACAGGATCTCTCACGTTTTCAGTTAAAACCGGTATTGGACTTAGCGCTGATTTTTGCTGCACCGATCACGGCATATATTTTTCTGTATCTGATTCATTTTAATCAGCCCAATCAAAAACTCTGGCAAGCTGGATTAAGCCTGTTCTTTGCACTGGTCTTTGCCGCTTGCTGGACACTGCTGCGCCGTAAACAAACTATCCTGCTCATTTCGCAGAGCTATCTGAGCCTGATGCTGATTTTTCTCGCCTTGGTGCCCCCGATCTTATTGACAGAACAATGGAGTGTGATTGGCTGGGCAGTTGAAGGTGTGCTGATTTATTTATGGGCCTTGGAAAAAAATGTCCGGGTAGCACACTATCTGAGCATGGGCTTATTGCTGATGGCCGGATTCAGCAGCCTGTATTATCTGGTCGAGATTAATCCAACACCGCGAATCATTTTCTGGATTTTGAGTCTGTGCTATGTGGCAGTCGTGGTCATCAGTCAGCTTAAAAAGCAGTACCAGCAGCAGATGAATAGTCTGAGTGTCAGTTTTTTAAGCAGCCTAAGTGTCGCGGCCAGTTTGATGCTATTTGCCTTGCTGGAAGATGAATTTCCGAGTCAGCATGCCTATGTGCTGAGTTTATTTATCATCACACTGGGGTATGTAATGTTCAATGAAATGATCCTGCGCAAAAATCAGGAGTGGTCATGGTTACTGCCGAAGTGGAGTGGCATCTCGCCCTTGCTGGTCATTGCGGCGATTCTAACTCTGGATCGCAGTCAGAATGCGGTGATTGTCTGGAATAGTGATCTGGAACGTGGGGTTTCTGCACTTTCAACGATATTATTGGCCATTCTGTGGCTTAGACCGCTGGCTGGCTTGCAGCTCTCCAAAGAATGGATGAGCTTTGGCGTTTTTAGCAGTCTGGCTCTGGCAAGTTTATGCCTGATCCCGAACATGCCTTATCTGAGCATGGTGATTTTACCTTTATTATTCTGCCTGTGGTGCTATCGGCAGGATGTGCAGTCAGGTTGGCAGCAGCTTTGGCAAACCAAGAGCTGTTTATTGCTGATGGCAACTTGGCTGGTTTGTTCACAGCTGTTTAGCCAGCAAGCCTTTCAATATTACTGGCTGCCGATTCTGAATCCTTTTGACCTGATCAGTATCGCCATGTTTGCCAGTTTTATCTGGATGCTGTTACAGCAAATCAAGGTGGGACGTGATAAAGGCATGATCGCAGTTTTAATGGTACTAAGTCTGTTATGGCTTTCCAGTTATATTGTTTTAAGAGCTTTACATGTGTACCTGCAGACGCCGTTTAATGAGCTGGCATTATGGAGCAATGCGACGGTTCAGCTTAGTCTGACCATACTTTGGGTATTACTCGCCTGGATTACCATGTGGACAGCAACGCTCAAAAAACTGAAACTGATGTGGATTTTAGGCGGCAGTATTCTGGTGATTGTGACCTTGAAGCTCGTACTATTTGACCTGTCACATATTGGCACCCTGACCCGGGTGATTTCCTTCTTGCTGGCGGGCGGGGTGATGCTACTGATTGCTTATATTGCGCCGATGCCGGAGAGGGAGCTTTGAATCCTCTCCCTAACCCTCTCCTTTAAAAAGGAGAGGGAATCTAAGGGTTATTTCAGATCAGGCTCTCTTTTGAGGGCCTTTTCATTGGCATATTGATCGATTTCTTCATTTTCCAAAGGACGGGAAAGTGGATGATCGACAAAGCCCATTTTTGGCACCGGAATTTCAATCTGGTTATCGACAAAGCCGTTGCGAATCCGTTCCTGCATTTCATCACGAACTTTCAGGTAGTTTTCCTGTTGGCACCACACTGCAAACAGCAGTTCAATCGAAGATTCACGGAAAGCGGTAACGGTGACTGCAGGTTTCGGGTCGGCCAGTACCAGTGGATATTTATTGGCAACGTCCAGCAGAACTTCGCGTACCTTGATAATATTTTCATGGAAATTGATCGCCAATGTAATCGGAATCCGCCGTATCGGAAATTTCGACAAGTTCTGCACCGGTGCCCGAATTAGCTGTTCATTCGGTAAACGCACATAGATATTATCTTGGGTCAAAAGTTTAACCGAGAGCAGATCAATCGAAATCACTTCGCCTTCAATGGTATGCCCACGAATCAAGGTAATCTGGATGGTATCACCGACTTCAAAAGAACCTTCACCAATCAGGAACAGACCACTGATCAGGTTGGATGCTGAGGTTTGCGAAGCAAAACCCAGTGCGACCGTTAAAATCCCTGCAGCGCCAAGGAAGACACTGAGTTTAAAACCGGCTTCTTTCAGACTAGCCATCACAAACAGCAGGAAGATAAAATAGAAAATTCCGCGGCGCCAGACCAGTTTCTGATGGGCATTAAAACGGACACCAATGGTGCGAATAAAGGTATTGGAAATAAAGCGTGCGATCAGGAAACCAATAAAGCACAACACCACCGCCACCAGAACTTCGGTCAAACGGTCGGTATTGATATTGGTAAATACTCCCTTCAGGCTGTTGGTGACTTCGGTCGGAATATTTGAACTTGGCATCAGACGCCCTTAGAAAAATGAATCAAACATATTAAATAACGCACCTGCCGGATCGCGCGGTGGATGCAGATAGGCCACTTCACCAGCATTTGGTGGTGTGCGGTTTTCGACCCGAATCCGTGGTGGACGATCCGAACTTTCATGCAAAACGCGGATTTGTGAGGTCCATAAGCGGCCGGTACTTTCACTGTAAAAAAGCGGCAGGGCAGGCACTGGCACATTCATTCGGTCAAAGCGCAATTGCTGGTTACTGGTATTGTGAAACTCAATCGGCGTGACTGCACGAAAGGCTCGCGGATGTAACTGTTTCAGTTCGGTTCTGCCATCGACTGCGGTGGCATAACAGATTTCCCCCGAACGGTGATTGGGTCCAAACCAGGTGTCTTTTGGCAAGATTACCGGCAAATCGAAAATCGGTTCGCGCTGCCCCTCGACAAAACCGGCAATCCATAAGGGCGTGCTGATATAAAGCGTACCGCGCTGTCCGGCAGGAATATAAATCGGATCGACTGGTTTAATCACCACAGAACGGTCTGCAAGGCGTGGCATCAGTTGCAATTTGTTTTGCGTGGATTTGAACATATAGCGTTCAATTTTCACAGGTGGGGGAAAGGCAAAATTCGGATCATCAATCTGATGCCATTGCTGTTCATAATCGTATTGCACAGAAGGGCGGAAATATTCCAGTCGCCATTCCTGAATCCCTCGGGTCAGCCGAAACAGCAAGGAGCCAAACTGCCAGGCTTTAGACTGATTTATTTCAAAATTCTGTTCTCCCCACCAGCGCATTTTCGCTGTATTCGGGATTAATTCATCTTTATCTCGCGGCAATCTTGGCACCCTTTCTTGCTAAATCTTTGAAAACATACTTCACGCTGTCATATGCTTAGAGTACACTCAATTTAAATTTTTTCATCATTATTATAATCCGCGATGCAAGTACTTAAACAATTACAAATCCCATATAGCTTCGCCAAGCGCCATGGTGTGCTGTTGCGTTATGAGGGAGATCAGGCCTTTATTCTGCGTCGTGACAATACCTCGATGCTTGCATTGCAGGAAGCTCGCCGTCTGCTCGGTTATCCGGCTCATTTTCAACTCTGTAGCGAACAGGAATTTAACCAGTTACTCAGTTCCAGTTTTGCCGGCGATAGCGGCGAATCGCAACAGGTCGCTGCCGGTCTGGAAGATCATCCGGATTTACTCAGCCTGGCTGATTCCGTACCTGAAGCTGAAGACCTGATGGATCAGGAAGATGATGCGCCGATTGTGCGGCTGATCAATGCATTGCTCTCAGAGGCGATTCGTGTCGGGGCTTCCGATATTCATATTGAATCTTTTGAGAAAAAACTGTCGGTGCGTTTACGGGTCGATGGCCAGTTACGCGAAATTGTACAGCCACGCCGTGAACTGGCACCGCTTCTGGTTTCACGGATTAAAGTCATGGCCAAACTGGATATTGCCGAAAAGCGTATTCCTCAAGATGGCCGTATTTCATTACGCTTGGCCGGACGTGAAGTCGATGTCCGTGTATCCACCTTGCCATCTTCTTATGGGGAGCGGGTGGTGATGCGTTTGCTGGACAAGCAGGCCGGCCGTTTGAACATGACCCATTTGGGCTTGATGAATAATGACTATGGTCGACTCAAGACCTTAGTGCATCGCCCGCACGGGATTATTCTGGTGACTGGCCCGACCGGTTCGGGTAAAACCACCACCTTATATGCGGCACTTTCTGACCTGAATGACGGTTCTAAAAACATCCTCACGGCTGAAGATCCGATTGAATATCAACTGGAAGGCATTGGACAAACGCAGGTCAATACCAAAGTGGATATGACTTTTGCCCGTGCGTTAAAAGCCATGTTGCGTCAGGACCCGGATGTGGTCATGGTTGGTGAGATTCGTGATCTGGAAACCGCAGAAATTGCGGTGCAGGCATCCCTGACAGGACATCTGGTGTTATCCACCTTACACACCAATACCGCGATTGGTGCGGTTACGCGCCTGAAAGATATGGGAATTGAACCATTTCTGCTGTCCAGTTCTTTAATCGGGGTAATTGCCCAACGTCTGGTGCGTACCTTGTGTCCACATTGCGCGACCTGGCATGAGGCAGATGCTTTCGAGAAGAATCTATTTGGCAATATTGAGCATCCCCAAGATTTAAGATTACCGCAACCTCAAGGCTGTGAACGTTGTGGCAATACTGGCTTTAGTGGCCGTACTGCAATTTATGAAATTGTCCCAGTCGATGATCATATGCGCCGTTTGATTCATGGCAATGCGGCTGAATATGAAATCGAAAGCTATGTACGTCAGCAGTCAGGTTCCATTCGTGATGATGGTCTGCGTAAAGTATTGGCCGGAAAAACCACGATTGAAGAAGTATTGCGAGTAACCAACGAAGCAGTAGAATAATTTTTTAATCTGCTCGCTTTATCATAATGATCGTCAGGACTTTTGGATATTTACCAGAGACTGACGATTTTTTTCATGAGTTGTGCACGAAAAGGTGCAGTCGGATTTCCCGGATTACGCAGAGTTTCATTTTCATAAAAGTTCTGCCAGGCTTGTGCCATTGCTAAACTCAGTCCTTCCTGTTTCATTGTTTCAACATCTGCCTGAGTAATATTGAGAAAACGGGCTTCAGCATCTTTGGGGCCAGCTCCCCAGCCAATAATCCCTTTACCAAATTCAGGCAGAATCATATTGTTGGGTGTTGCAGGAATGGGTAGGCGTTCAATTTCAGTATTGAGCAGAGATTTTATTTTCGGACGGATTTTTTCTGAGAGATAAAGATCTGCAAAAGAGGTTGTAGCAGTGAGGAGCAGGAGAGAATTCAGAAGAACTAGTTTTAACATCAATATAAATCGAATAAATGTAAATAAGAATCATTATATATAATTTCTTAAGTTTTTGCTGCAGTTTTCAAGTGGGGAAGAGAAGTAGCTTTTGACAAAAGATGAAGCGGGTAAATTTTGAAATTTATAATTGAAGTCTAGCTATCCTGAAAATTTTTTCAGGATAGCTGTTAAATAAAAAAATTAAGTAATTACGTTTAAGTTCACATCAATATTATTACGGGTCGCATTTGAGTATGGACAGACAATATGCGCAGCATCCACCAGTTTTTTTGCTTCTTCCTGATCCATGCCTTCAAGATGGATGTTTAATGTCACTTCGATCCCGAACCCGGTAGGAATCGGACCAATCCCAACATCACCTTCAATATAGGCATCTTTACTGATATTGAGCTTGTCACGATTGGCAACAAATTTCATTGCACCCAAGAAACAGGCGGAATAACCTGCGGCAAAGAGCTGTTCAGGATTGGTTCCACCGCCTGGTCCCCCCATTTCTTTAGGTACGGCCAATTGGACGTCCAGAATCTGATCGTCAGAAATGGCGCGGCCATCACGGCCCCCTGTGGCTTTGGCATGTGCGGTATAGACGGCTTTTTCTAATGACATGAGTTAAATCCCTGTTTATTTTTCGTAGAGCTTCTATGCTCGGTGATTTCACCTGAAGAATAAGCAGGGATTTTGTTATTTTATGCAAGCAAATGAAACGATTCAGGAAAGTTGAAGAAGTCTACGGTGTTGCATTAAAGGCATGGATTCACGCACTTTTTGCTGTTCATTTAAATCAAAGTCGACGGTGATGAGTTGAGCACCTTCTGCATGGATCATATTAAGAAGTTGTCCACGACTATTGGTGGCGGCTGCATGTCCCCAAGTCTGGCGTTTTTCTCCATGCCAGCCTTGTTGAGCTGCACCAAGCACCGAGCATTGGCTATCTAGAGCACGTGTTTGCAGAAGAAGCTGCCAGTGCATTTCACCTGTGGTATAGGTAAAGGCAGAAGGAGCGGTCAAGAGGTTTGCACCTTTGGCTCGTAAATTTAACGCCAGTTCCGGAAAGCGCAGGTCATAACAGACCATTAACCCAATATTGCCAAAAGGTGTTTTGGCTACGACAACATCTGTGCCGGGTTCAAAGAACTTGGATTCCTGATAACCACCGACAGCATCGCCGACTTGCACATCAAACAGGTGAATTTTGTCATAACGTGCTTCGGTCCGTTCCGGACTGATACACAGGCTAACGGTACGCACCCGGCCATCCTCAATGATTGAACCATCCGGACGATAAGGGCAGGGTAATGTACCGGCAACGATCCAGGTGTCATATTCATGGGCAAGTTGTTCCAGACGCTGCTGAATCACTTCAAATTGTGCAGCAGTTTCACGCTGTTTACCTGCTGCAAAACAGACAAAGTTTTCCGGGAAAACAATCAGTTCAGCACCATTGGCCTTACTTTGTTGAATTAAAGATTCAATCTCCACGAAATTGACATCAATTTCATTTTGAGAATTCATTTGTACAACAGAAAGTAAAGTCATAGGGTCCTCTTATAAGATGGTTATACCTTTTGCTCGGAAATTTTATCTAAATTGTCTTGCTCTTTCTGTAGCTGTTTGACTAAAGGTTCAAACATGTTCTGATTGCTTTGATTCAGTTTCATCAAGGTTTTATGCGCATCCAGAACCGTATTCAGCATATTTTGATGCGTGACATGTTCTTCCATCAGCGCACGTGTGCAGACATTTGGATCACCACAATAATTCAGAATCACAAACACCTGGCTCAATCCCATACTGTTGGCCAAAGTGGTAATGTCAGAATTGGTAGAAAGCATGACAGCCTGAATATTGTGTACTTGCTTGAGTTTGAGTCCTAGTTTCGCTAAAACACCCAGTACGGTACTGTCAATGAAACTGGTTTCGGTGAGATCAACGATAGCGCCAACTACGTTGTCTTGCTGTTCAATTTTGTTCAGTAATTTGTCTAGACTAATACAAGATTGGGCACGCACTTCGCCGATAAGCTTAAAAATATGCGTTCCGTTCAGACTTGCATATTCAACATGACCTGTTGACATATAAATGCCATTTGCAGAGAAGGATATTAAATTATCCCATAGGGTGTATTGATACTCAAGTGGCTGAAAGTAGTAATCAAATTAAGTGCTTATAAAGCCTGTAAATATACTGCTAATTTACGCGGATAAAGCTTAAAAAGGCGATATCGTCAGCCACATGTTCCGGAGCCTGAAAAGATTGATTCTGCAAATGGTGTAATAATTGCGAGAATTGTTCATTTAAACCACCATCAAAAGGTTCCAGTGCGCCATCCGAACAGATAATAAAGCGCGCATTGCGACTTAATACCCATTCATTTTCCTCAACTTCAAGATCTTCGGTTAAGCCCAAAGGGAAACTGCTGGAAGAGAGGATTTTAGGTTCTTGATTGGGTTCAAATATAATCGGTGGAGGATAATGTCCAGCGCTGGACCATTTTAATACATGGGTTTCCAGATTAAGAATCCCGGCAATCATGGTGATGTGCTTTTCAATATTTTCCTGCATCAGCATACCGTTCAGCTTCTTGATCAGCTCGCGCGGCGTCTTGGAGCGACCATGGAAAGCTGCCATCCAGGACGTGAGCAAACTACTGGTGACGCCATGTCCGGATACATCGGCCAAATAGAAAATCACTTCTTTGTCGCTGATTTTCCAATAATCATACCAATCCCCTGAAAGATAGGCTGAAGGCTGAAAATAGGTTTCGACCTCGTAATTGGTCAGTTCAATCGGATTCGGTAACAATTTTTTTTGTAGTTCTGCAGCAGAAGGCAGGTCACGGCTATCCTGGTTACGCTTATATTGTGCATCAATTTTTTGTAATGCCAGATCTGGATTCTCGGGAAGCTTGTTCCAGATCCAGCCGGCTAAAGCACCTTGTTCCCAGGCCTGAGCCAAAGCAGTACCTTCATTTTCTAAGGCCAGTACAATCGTAGGCAGATTCCACTTATATTTCAGATAATCATGTACATCTGCAATCGCAATAATCGTAGAGTCATACAGTTCATGATCATCCAGATAGATCATCTGAACATGAGGAAGCGTATCAAGTACTTGATCTAAGTAAGGAATATCACGAGTCGGTTGAATGAAATACATAAAAAAGTGATTCAATCCCAGGATTGGCTATAAGATGTACTATAACAAGCAAAGTATTGCTAGCGAACAGATTTTCACTAGCAATCATACATGAAGCTTAAACTTAAAGATCTTCGTTTGAAGATTCAATGTTGCTATCACTAGAAGGTGCATCATCAGAATTGTCATCTTCAAAATCATCTTCTAGGAAAAGCGTATCTTGTTCTGTACCTTTCTTTTCTGCAATTGCATAATTGGTACGTTGTAAATAAATATCGCGAATCTGCGCATAGCGATCGCCAGTCAGCACTCCTTCAACGTCCAGTATTTCTGAACGGGTATCGATGGCACGCCAAAACTGATCAGTCCAGTAAAGTCCATCTTCATCTTCGAGAATGTATTTTTGTGGACGAGCTTGACTATCTACAGCAGTACCGATTACGCCACGGACAGAACTTGGACCTAAAAATGGCAACATGATATAAGGGCCAGAAGGCACGCCATAATAACCTAAGGTAATTCCAAATTTTTCCTCTTCATGACTCAAGCCCAGGCGACGCGCTGGATCAGCCAGTCCTAAAGTTGTTAAGGTGTTAATGGTAAAACGACCTAGGGATTTAGCAGCGCGGGCAGGACGACCTTGAATCAGCTGATTCACCACATTCCAAGGTTCACCTAGGTTACTGCGGAACTGGGTATAGCTGCCACGAACATCTTGAGGAACTTTTTCCACATATTGTACGGCTATGGGACGTACCACGGTGCGGTCAATCGCATCATTAAACTGATAGATCTTTCTATTTAACGGTTGAAAAGGATCTTTAACTTCTTCAGCCTGTGCTGCACTGGCATCAACTTTCAGTTGCGTTTGTAATTGTTGCGCTTTGGTCGAGATTTTTGTTCTAAGCGGCGTTTTTGCAGGCTCGTTTTCCAGATTTTCCACACTGGTGGCCGCCTCGGCGAAAACATGTGCGCTTGAAGCTAAAGAAAATAAGCATATAGATAAGTAAATAGAACGATGCATAAGGTAACCTGAGGCCTTTTCTGTGTAAGTAGCACTACTTATTAGTATAAAAATAATAAACGTTATATTCACGAATAGACATCATTTAAGCAAATTTGTATAAAAAATGAATGAAAACACACGAAAAGCTTAAAAAATATACATACAAAATGATTTTCTTGAAAAAGGTGTTGCAAGGGCTCTGAAATACTGTAGAATGCACATCCATCGGCGGTGATGAAGATTAAAACTTCTGATAAAACAGTAACTTAGTTAAGTTTAATTGAGTTGGGTTTTATTTGATAAGTTTAAAAATAATCTGA